>JAIQFR010000082.1 GCA_020073205.1 Terriglobia bacterium | reverse complement strand
CGGGCGATGCTTGCCCTTGGAGCCACGCCCAAGCGATGGCCACAATGGATGCTCTGCCTGCCCAGGCTTGCCTTCATAGGCCACGTCCAGCCAGGCCAGGATCGCCGGGCCAGCGCAACGTGCAGCTCGTCGCCGAGTCCCTCGTCGGCCTGTCCCGCGGCATCGAGGTAGTCCAGATCGAGCCGGACCGGCTCCGGCTCGTGGTGGACCGGCGGATGCAGAGGGTGCTGCCGGTCGCGCCGGCCCTCGTCGGCGCCCCGCCGCCCGGGTACACCTTCTACGGCGCCCAGGTGGCGCCGGACTCGCTCGAGGTGGAGGGGCCCCAGACCGAGGTCGTCGGCCTCGACCGGATCCGGACCGACCCGATCCACCTCGAGGGGCGGACCGCGCCGTTTGTCGTGGCGGTGAACGCCGTTCCGGACCGTCCGGGGACCCGCGTGATCGAGCCGCGCGAGATCTCGGTGCAGGTCGAGGTCGACGTCGCACCCGTCAAGGCCGCGTTCGACTCGGTGCCCGTGGTCTTCGCGGCCCAGGAGTACGCGGCGACTGCCCAGCCCTCGAGCGTCCGGGTGGTGCTCTCCGGTCCTCCCTCGGTCCTCCGCCAGATCCGTCCGGCCCAGATCCGGCCGGTGGCCGACGTTTCGGGGCTCGTCCCTCGGCGAGAGCCGTATGCCGTCCAGCTCAGGATGGAGTTCGCCGGCGTCGCCGCGCCGGATCTCGCCCGCATCACCGTAAAATCGGTCAGCCACCCCGAGATCGACGTGAGAGTGTCGAGCCGGAGGATCGCGAAGTGAAGCGTCTGTTCGGGACCGACGGGATCCGAGCCGTCGCGGGAGAGAGCCCTCTCGATCCGGCGAACGTGCGGTGCTTCGGCGCCGCCCTCGCCGACGTGCTCGGTTCGGATCGAAAGGGCCCACCGCGGGTGGTGCTCGGCCGAGACACGCGGGAGTCCGGCGCCTGGCTCGGCGCCGCGGTATCGGCCGGCCTGTTCTCGCGGGGGGCGGAGTCCGTGGACGCCGGGGTGATCACGACGCCCGGGCTCGCCCACCTGGCCCGGACCGGTCCCTTCGAAGCCGGCGTCATGATCTCCGCGAGCCACAACCCGTTCGAGGACAACGGGCTCAAGGTCTTTGGCCACGACGGGACCAAGCTCCCGGACCTCCTCGAGGCCGAGATCGAGGCGCGGATCCTCGATCACGGCATCCCGGACCCCGGACCATCCGAAAGATGTGCCGTCGTGGACCCTTCGCTCGCGCGGGCCTATGTCGAGTTCCTGGAGGGGGCCGTGTCGCCGCGCGGACGGCTCGCCGGCGTGAAGGTCCTCCTCGATTGCGCGAACGGCTCGGCGTCGGTGTTCGCGCCCGAGGTCTTCCGGCACCACGGAGCCGAGGTGCTCGTCCGGGGCGCCGCGCCGGACGGCCGGAACATCAACCTCGGCTGCGGCTCGCTTCACCTGGACGGCCTCGCTTCCGAGGTCCGCGACCGGCGGTGCGACGTCGGGATCGCCTTCGACGGCGACGCGGACCGCGCGCTCGCGGTGGACCGGATGGGGCGCGTGGTCGACGGGGACCTCATCCTCTACCTCCTCGCCCGCCGGATGAGGAGGTCCGAACGGCTCCGAGGAGGAGCCGTGGTCGCCACCGTCATGAGCAATCTCTGGCTCGAGCGCAGACTGGAGCAGGAGGGGATGCGCCTCCTGCGGGCGCCCGTCGGCGACAAATACGTGCTGGAGCGAATGATCGCGGAGGACGCCCGCCTCGGGGGCGAGCAGTCCGGCCACGTGATCGTTCTGGACCTCGCGAGCACCGGAGACGGGATCCTGACCGGCCTGCTCCTGCTCGACACCCTCATCGAGGAAGACGCCCCGCTCGAGGCGATCCTCGACGGGATCGCTCCTTTCCCCCAGGTGCTGGTGAACGTCGGCGTTCGGGAGAAGCCCGACCTCGAGCGGCACCCGGTGATCGGTCCCGCGGTGCGCGAGATCGAGAGACGGCTCCAAGGCAGCGGACGGATCCTCCTGCGGTACTCGGGGACGGAGCCCCTCGCCCGCGTCATGGTCGAGGGTCGCGACGCGGACTCGGTCCGCGGTCACGCGGAACGCCTCGCCGGCCTGATCCGGAAGGAGATCGGCAGCACGTGAGGATTCTCGGCGCCGACTTGTACCCGGGTTCCTCGTCCCCCGAGCCGAGGGAAGGCGCGGTCGTCCTCCTGAACGAGGACGGCGGCGTCGCCGCGTCGCGGCACCTCACGACGATCTCCGACCTCGCGGCCGCCGTCGGCGAGATGACCGGGGCCGAGCCCTTCCTCCTCGGTGTCGACCTGCCGGTGGTCGCGCCGGAGCGGCCGGGTCGCGCGCGGGCGGTGGAGACCTTGATCCTGCGCCGCCTCGGCTTCCGGATGCCTTTCTCGGGACGGGCGGGTGCTCCCGCCGCGCGACCCCCGGCGGCCGGAGAGTCGCTCCTGGCCGCGCTGGCCGTGGCCGGGCTCCCCTGCCTTCCCTACCCCGACCGCGATCTGAGGGCCTCGGGACTGGCCGAGATCGACCCGGGTCTGGCGCTCAAGGTCCTCCTCTGGCAGGGCTCCTCCGCCACCGAGGGCCCTCACCCAGCCCGGGAAGAGATCTTTCGCGCCTACGCGATTCCAGCCTACCGCCGGCCGCCGGGGCGCCGGGGATCCGACTGGGCGGAGCGCGCCGCGGCGCTCGACCTCGTGCTCCGGGCCGCGGGACCGCTGCCGGGGATCGATCTTACGCCGGCTCGCGCGGTGCTCCGGGGAGCCGCGTCCGATCGGGACGTCGAGCGCGCCGCAGCTCTTCTGGATGCGTGCCTGATCGCCGGGACCGCCAGGCGCTACATGAAGTCGCCCGAGGAATGCGTTTTTCTCGGCGATCGCAAGGAGGGATACGTCATCCTGCCGGCGGACGGATTCGTCCGGAGGCTCGCGCTCCGGGAGCGCCGGCCCGGTCGCTCGGGGCTATTCCCGCGCGGCTCGCTCCGCGCGAAGCTCGGCGCCGCGGCGGAGCTGCACTCCGCCGGCCTTCTCGACGTTCCCGGGAGGCCCCAGGACACCGAAGCGGTGTTCCACCGGATCCCGCTCTACGAATTCGACAACCTTGACGAGATGCTCTGGTGGAAGCACTGCCGCCATCTCGACGGGCCCGCACTCCCCGTCGAGGGGCTTCGCGAGCTGGTGGTCCTGCTCGGCCGCGAGGACACTCACGACGGGCGGGCCTCCCCCTTCAGGCTCGTGAGAAGCCGCCACCGGACGCTGTCGTTCCGGTTCGAGCCGCCCTCCTCGTGGCGCTCCCGCGTCCCCACTCGGGACGGGAAGACGTACGCCTTCCGCGTGATCCGCGCCGTGTTCGAGACGCTGCCCGCCGAGGAATGAACTAGAAGGCGAGACGCAGACCGAGCTGGCACTGGCGACCCGGGGCGACGGTCGCGTCGTTCTGGCCGTTGACCTGCCGGCCGTAGCCGAGTTGCGGGTTGTACACCACGTAGTTCCGGTCGTTGAGCAGGTTGAACACCTCCAGGGAGACCTGGAGGTTCTGGCCGCCGCTCAAGTTGAACTCCTTGTCGAGCTTCACGTTCAGGGTGAGCGACGGGCGGTTCCGCTGGTCGTTGCGGCGGAAGGTCGGGTAGCGGGTCCGCGTCCTTATCCCGCCGCTAAAGGTCGACGGGTAATCGAGGGGGATGCTGTCGGCGGAGGAGGTCACCTGCAAGATGGAGTACGGCAGCCCCGACATCCAGCTCGTCGCGGCGCCGAACCTGAAGCCCCACGGAGTGATGGTCGTCGCGTTGATCTTCACGACGTGCCGCTGGTCGTAGGCGAGGGAGCCTCCCTCCGAGTCGCGGTTCCCCGGATCGTCGCCGACGTAGGAGGAGAACGCCTCCGCGTCGCCGATCGCGCGCGACCAGGTGTACGACGCCTGCATCTGCCAGTTCCGATACTGGCGGCGCGTCACCTCGAGAACGATCCCCTCGTAGCGCGCGGCGTTCACGTTCCCGACCGAGTCGATCGCCCCCCATCCCGGATTGTAGACGTACGAGTCGAGGTAGCCGTCGCTCTGGTGGAACGGCGGCTGCTGCGGGAAGAACTGCGATCGGTCGTAAACGAGGACGCCGTCGCAGTCGTCGGGGACGCCGTCCGGCGGGCCCACGATCCAGGGCTGGGTCGGAAAGTACCGGTGGGAGCAGCGCCCGTAGTCGCCCGTGTGGTGGTTGATGTTCACGTCCTGGAGCTGGTCCCTGAATCGGCGGGAGATGATGGCCACCCGGGCGACGACCTCCGGAGAGATCTCCCGCTCGAACGAAGCCGTCATCTCGTCCTGGTACGGGGGCCTGAGCCCGCGATCGACGACATGGGCGTTGGCCGCGGGATCGATGCCGCTGGAGAAACTCAGGTTGCTCCAGTCCCGGCTGAGCGGAGACTTGATGGCCTTGAGGGGAATCGTCGCGGTCACCGGATCCTCCTCGACGAGGGGGACGTCGAGGGAGATCGTCCCGTAGTACCGCCCCGCCGTCACCGCGACCTTCGACTTCCCCTTTCCACCCGGGTCCCACGCCACCGCGACCTTGGGAGCGGGGTTCGTGCTCGCGATGTCGACGTCGCCGACACGGCGTCGCTTGATCCATCGCTGGCTCGACGTCTGAGCCGGGCTGACGAATTGCGAGAGGTAAAGCACCGGGTAACCCGTGGCGGCGGCCATCCCCGCCAGAAGGTCGTTCAGCGCGCCGAGGGGCGTGAACGACGCCGCGGCCGCGGAGAATCCCTGGTCGGCCGATCCGGCGCCCAGGCGGCTCGACCGCCACAGCACGTTCGCCAGCCCCTCGAAATCGTTCGACCCCTGCTTCTGGATGATCTGCGCGAACCCCCCCTGGGCCCGCCCGAATTCGACCCCCGCCCCAGCGCCGATCACCTCCAGCTCCTCGATCGCGTCGGGGTTCAGGTAGCTCATCCAGCCGCCGGTGAGCGGGTCCTGGTTGCTCACCCCGCCCACCTGCGTCTGGAAGTCCGCCGCCCTCGCCCCGTGAACGTTCGGGTTCCCGTCCCCATCCGGGTCCACGACCCCCGGGGCCAGCGTGAGCGCCCCTGGTAGAACCGCCCCTGGGACGGCAGGTCCTGGATGAAGGAGTCGTCGAACGTCGTGGCGCGGGAGGTCTTGTCGAGGTCGACTGCGGCGCGCCGCTCGACGACCTTGACGCTCTCGTGGATCTCCGGAACGAGGCGGATCGGAACCCTGGCGATCTCCTGGATCCTCACGCGGACGTCCACGACCCTGACCCGGGCAAAGCCGGGCGCGGCGACCTCGACGACGTACCCGCCTCCCGGGCGCAGGACCGGGAAGAACGCCACCCCCTTCGCGCTCGTCGCGACCGTGGTGGTCCTGACCATGCCGAGAGCGCTGGAGAGGATCACGGACGCGCCGGCGACGGGGTTGCGCCCTGAGGCGTCGAAGACCCGGACCTCGATCCCACCGCTCTCCGCGGCAACACGATGGATCCCGAAGGCGACCACCGCGGTGAAGAGCAGCACTCTCGATGAGACCCGGACCGCCGGCGCCATGGTCTCTCTCCAGCGCTAGAAGGCCAGCCGCAGGCCGACCTGGTACTGCCGGCCCGGGGTGACCGTCGCGTCGTTGCGCTCGTTCAGCTGCCGGCCGTAGCCCAACTGCGGGTTGTAGATCCGGTAGTTCCGGTCGTCGAGCAGATTGAACACGTCCAGCGAGATCTGGAGGTTCTGCCCGCGGCTCAGGTTGAATTCCTTGTCGAGCTTCACGTTCAACGTGAGCGACGGCCGGTTCCGCTGGTCGTTCCTCCGGCCAGTCGCATAACGGGTCCGGTTCCGCATCCCGCCGCCGATGATCGACGGGTACACGGAGGGAACGCTGTCCAGGGAGGGCCCGACCTGCAGGATGGAGTAGGGGAGCCCCGACATCCAGTTGGCCGAGGCGCCGAACCGGAAGCCCCAGGGCGTGATCGTCGTCGCATTGACCTTCACGACGTGCCGCTGATCGTAGGACAGGTACCCTCGCTCCGCCTCGCGATTCGCCGGATCGTCGCCGAGGTACGAGTTGAACTCTTCCGCGTCGCCCACGGCGCGCGACCAGGTGTACGACGCCTGCATCTGCCAGTTCCGGTACTGCCTTCGCGTCACCTCGAGGACGATCCCCTTGTACCGCGCGGTGTTGTCGTTCCCCACCTGGTAGATCGCCCCCCAGCCCGGGTTGTAGACGTACGAGTCGAGGTAGCCGTCGCTCTGATGGCGCTGCACCACCTGCCCGAAGAACCTCGACGACGACAGGACGATGATCCCGTCGCAGTCGTCCGGGACACCGTCGGGCGGGGCGACGATCCAGGGCTGGTCTTCTCCCGAGGAGTAGACGCAATGGCCGAAGTCGCCCGCATGGTGGTTGAGATCCACGTCCTGCAGCTGGTCCCAGAAACGGCGCGAGATGAAGGCCACCCGCGCGGTGGTCTCCCTGGCGATCTCCCGCTCCAGCGAGACCGTCAGCTCGTCCTGGTACGGGGTCTTGAGCCGATGGTCGATCACGCGAGCGCTGACGGCCGGGTCGATTCCCGTGGAGAAATGCAGGTCAGTCCAGATCTCGCTGGGAGGGACCCTGGTCGCCTGGAGGCCCATGGTGGTGGTCACCGGCTCTTCCTCGACCAGCGGCACCGCCAGGAGGAGGGTCCCGTAGTACCGGCCCGCGGTGACCGCGATCTTCGATTTCCCCTTCCCGCCGGGATCCCATGCGACGGACAGCCGCGGTGAGAGGTTCGTGTTCGCGATGTCGATGTCGGCGGGTGCGCGCTGCTTGGCCCAGCTCTGGCTCACGATGAGCCCCGGGCTGATGCGGCTCCACAGGAACGACTCGGAGATCTGGGTCGCGTCCGCCATGCCCCTCACGAGATCCTCGAGTCCCCCGTACCCCGTGAACGACGACGCGGCCTCGGAATACCCTCCGTCGGCGGAGCCGGCGCTCATGCGGCCCAGGAAGTCCCGGGACTCCGCCGCGGGGTCGAACGGACGGAAGCCGGAGCCCCTCATCTCTTCGCGGTCGACCCTCAGCCCGGCGGTCACGCTGAGGTTCGGCAGCGGCTTCGCCTGGTCCTCCAGGAAGAACCCGTAGCTCACGTCGGTCGCCGTCGAGCGCGTCGAGGGAGGGGACGCGACCTCGAGGGCGAGGGAAGCGAACAGGGCGCGGTGCGTCCTGCCGTCGGACCCGACGATCGGCACCTCCTTGATCGTGAGGGTCATGTCCGGGCGCCTCTCGAGGCGCCTGAAGTACCTCTCGTTCTCGATGTTGGCCCCCACCTTGAGCTGGTGCGTCATGCCGAAGAGGCGGCCCCCGAAGATCGACGCCTGGCTCTTGAGCGTGAGCCGTTGCCGCTCGTCCCTCCACGTCGACGAGTACGAGCCCGTGGTCACGCCCGTGTCCGTGTTCGTGCACTGGACGGTGTCGAGGGCCGGGAGGAGGGGCTCTCCCGTGAAGCGGTTCACGAACCCTTCGGTGCAGGTGTTTCGGGCGCCGCTCACCATCGGGAGGAGGTTCTGGTGTCCCCGCTGGTAGGACGCGACCGTGTCCACCAGGATCGCGGGCGACACCGGCGCGGTCCAGGTGAGGGCGAACGTGGGACCGCCGCTCTCGTACCGCATCGTGGTGTCGGACGCGGACAGGGCGCTGGCTCCCACGTACGTCAGCGTCAGCGGATCCTCGCGGATCTCGAGGGCCAGCTTGTTCCTGGGGGAAGCCTGCCAGGTGATCTGGTCGGCGTGAATCCCCTGCCGCCGCGTGGCGAGGATCGTCCCGTCGAGCGCCGTCACCGGCTCCTGCCGCGAGATGAACTCGTGGGAGAGCCGGTACCAAAGACGGTCCCTGACGATCGCGCCGGAGAGCTGCACGGCAGGCTGGATCCAATCGTACCTGGGGACCCGGGTCCCCGGAGTCCCGGCGGCCGCGCGTCCGTCCATGAGACTCGACTGCCACAGGAGGTTCGTCAGTCCCTCGAACTCGTTCGACCCCTGCTTCTGGATGACCTGCGCGAATCCCCCCTGGGCTCGCCCGAACTCGACTCCGGCCCCCGCGCCGATCACCTCCAGCTCCTCGATCGCGTCGGGGTTCAGGTAGCTCATCCAGCCGCCGGTCAGCGGGTCCTGATTGCTCACCCCCCCCACCTGCGTCTGGAAATCCACCGCCCTCGCCCCGTGGACGTTCGGGTTCCCATCTCCTTTCGGGTCGACCACGCCCGGGGCCAGGCTGAGCAGTCCTTGATAGAACCGCCCCTGCGACGGCAGGTCCTGGATGAAGGTGTCGTCGAACGTCGTGGTCTTCGAGGTCCTGTCGAGATCGACGCCCGCCCGTCGCTCCACCACCTTCACGCTCTCCCGGATCTCCGGGACCAGCCGGATCGGGATCCGGGTGACCTCCTCTATCCTCACCCGGACGTCCAGGATCCTCACGCGAGCGAAGCCGGGAGTCGAGACCTCGACGACGTACCCGCCGCCCGGACGCAGGACCGGGAAGAACGCCACCCCGTCGGCGCCCGTCGGAACCGTCGCGGCCGCGACCAGGCCGAGGGCGTTCGAGAGGCCGACGGAGACGCCGGCCACCGGGCTTCGCCCCGAGGCGTCGAAGACCCGGACCTCGATCCCCCCGCTCTCCGCGGCGGCGGAGCGCACCGAGAGGGCGATCACGGCGGCGATCAGCGTTACTTTGGAAACGCTCCAGGAATTCGGCGCCACGAGGTCCCGCTCCCGCGCGAGGGGGCACCCGCGCGGGGGTCCCTTCGGGGCGTGAGTATACGACCAAGCCCTACGCGGGACGGCGGGTTTCTCGCCCGACCAAGTGTCGCCGATCGGGAGCGAGCCGATTCAGTACCGGTAATGGTCCGGTTTGTACGGTCCGTCCAACGGGATGCCGACGTACTCCGACTGCTCACGGGTCAGGCGGGTGAGCGTGACGCCGAGCTGTCCGAGGTGGAGGCGCGCCACCTCCTCGTCCAGGGTCTTCGGAAGCATGTAGACCTTCTTCTCGTACCGCTCGGGGTGGAGGTAGAACTCGAGCTGGGCGATGACCTGGTTCGTGAACGAGGACGACATCACGAAGCTCGGGTGCCCCGTGGCGCAGCCGAGGTTCAGGAGCCGCCCCTCCGCCAGGATCATCACGGAGTGGCCGTCGGGGAAGCGCCACTCGTCGTACTGCGGCTTGATCGGGATCCTCTCGATCCCGGCGACCTTCTTGAGGCCGGCCATGTCGATCTCGTTGTCGAAGTGGCCGATGTTCCCCACGATCGCCTTGTCCTTCATCCTCGCCATGTGGGCGGCGGTGATCACGTCCTTGTTGCCGGTGGCCGTGATGAAGATGTCCGCGGTCTCCACCATGTCCTCCACCGTCTTGACCGCGTATCCCTCCATCGCGGCCTGGAGCGCGCAGATCGGGTCGATCTCCGTGACGATCACCCGGCACCCCTGGCCGCGGAGCGCCTGGGCGCATCCCTTCCCGACCTCGCCGAAGCCGCAGACCACCGCGACTTTGCCGCCGATCATCACGTCGCTGGCGCGGTTGAGCCCGTCCACCACCGAGTGCCGGCAGCCGTAGACGTTGTCGAACTTGCTCTTCGTGACCGAGTCGTTGACGTTGATCGCGGTGAACAGGAGCTTGCCGGCCTCCTGCATCTGGTAGAGCCGGTGGACGCCGGTCGTCGTCTCCTCGCTCACGCCGCGGATCGAGGCCGCGACCCGCGCCCACCGCCCCGGCTCGTCCGCCTGGAGGCGCCGCAACACTTCGAGGATCACCCCCCACTCCTCCGGGTCGTTCGCCGGGTCGAACGCGGGCACTCGCCCCCCGCTCTCGAACTCCACCCCCTTGTGGACCAGGAGCGTCGCGTCGCCGCCGTCGTCCACGATCGAGGTGGGGCCGGAGCCGTCCGGCCAGGTGAGCGCCTCCCGAGTGCACCACCAGTACTCCTCGAGCGTCTCCCCCTTCCAAGCGAACACCGGCACGCCCTTGGGACGCTCGGGAGTCCCCCCGGCGTCCGACCGGCCCACGACGACCGCTGCCGCCGCATGATCCTGCGTGGAGAAGATGTTGCACGAGGCCCACCGGACGTCTGCCCCGAGATCCTCCAGTGTCTCGATCAGGACCGCCGTCTGGATGGTCATGTGAAGGCTGCCCGTGATCCGGGCACCGAGAAGCGGCTTCTTCCCCCGGTAACGCGCGCGAACGGACATCAGGCCCGGCATCTCCTGCTCCGCGAGCCGGATCTCCTTCCGCCCCAGCTCGTATAGACCCAGATCGGCGACCTTGAACGGCGCGCGACCCGCCTGCTCCGCAGCTCGGAACGGGTGAACGGAGTCCTTCACGTCAGTCTTCATGCGCTTCCCCTCCGCGGCGGGCCCGCGGCACTGTACCCCGGTCCCGTTGAGATCCGCAGCATTATGACATCTGAGAGGAAACGGCGCCCGGCATGCGGGTTGCGAAGAATCGAGCGGTCTCCGGCAGGTCCGCGCGCTTCCCTATCGACTCTTCTGAAGAGCGCCGTTTCAACGGCGAGCGTGTTCCCCAGACACATCTCAAACTAACAAACAAACCCCCCGGTCGAGCCGGCAACCGGCACGCCGGCACACGTAGCCCCTTCGCCGAGTACGTCGTTTGGGCGGCTCACGCGGGACGAATACCCTCGAGGTGCCGTGCGATCAGCATCTTGATCAGCGACTGTCGAGGAACGCCCAGTCTCGAGGCCTCACGATCCAGCGACTCGACCATCCAAACCGGGAAATCGACATTGACGCGTCGCTGCTCGTGACCGGGGTGACGAGTGTTCGAAAGGTCCAAGTGACGGGTGATGTCCTCGCCCGCATCGAACTTCTTGTCAAAATCTCGCGCTTTCATAGATCTCAATCTCCTCGTCTCTCGAACGTCCGTCGCGGAGGCGGGTGTGGAACGATCAGATGGCCCGTTGGCGGGCTATCTGTTCCCACGGCGGGTCCTGATCGTGTTCGCGCGTCCTTGTCCCTGCTTCCTCTCGGGCTGCTGGCTCTTGTCGTCCCGCCGCCGAGCATCCTTCTCGCTCTCGAGCTTCTTCGTTTCGTGGGTCTCCCGGACCTTCCCTTGCTGCTCCTTCTGGTTGACGGAAGCGGTCCAAGGATCAGCAGTCTGTCGAGGCGTTCTCTTGTCTGCCATTCCGACCTCCACGACGGGTCGAGCGGTATGAGGGCCACTCTCTGGAATGTGCCCGGAGCGCAGGAAGCACCACGAATGCCGGAGCTAGCTCTTCCTCGATGTCGTAAGGCTGAACGTGCTCCAGCGCCGCTCAACGCTCCGGCTCTTGCACTTCGGGCACTTGACCCGCTTTGGATCGTACGCCGAAATCGGCTTCGTCTCGCTGAACTTCTTCTTGCAGTTCAGGCACACGTACTCGTAGATGGGCATGGCGGCCTCCGTGCTGTCTGGACTCGACCTGCCCGGATTCTACCCTTCACTGCATCCCGGGCATAGAGGGAGTACCGAAATGTCCCACCTCGTCCCGCCGACCCTGACCGCCGCCGAGCAGAAGGCGATCCTGCGTGCCACCGCGGCCAACATCCGCGACCACACGATCTTCTCGATGGCCCTTGGCGCCGGCCTGCGCCTCGCCGAGCTTGTCGGCCTCAACGTCGGGGACGTGTTCGCGCCGGACGGCACGCCACGGGTCCGCGTCCGCATCCGGCCCGAGATCGCGAGGGGCGGCCGGGCGGCGGACGTGTTCCTGCCCGACCGGCTCGTCACCAAGCTGACGCGGTTCTGGCGGTGGAAGCGCGGTCGTGGCGAGGACTTCGACCCTGCCGCGCCCGTACTCTGCAATCAGTCCCGGGAGGAAATCGCATTCAACATACCGATTGACGGTACGCATTGCGTATCCCTGGCATCCGCTGCACGGCCGTGTGATGGCGGTGTGCCGGTTATACCGAGCTCGGCATAAACGCCACACGGCGGTGACCGCGGTGTACCGTGCGACGCACGACCTGTTCCTGGCGCAGAGGTTTGCCAGGCACGTTTCCCCGCTGACCACCGTCGTGTATACCCACCCGAGCGACGAGGAGATGGCCCGCAAGATCCGGACGCTGGCCTGCTGAAGTTCCCCTCCCACTCCGCGCGACGTATCAGGAGTTGCGAGGTCCACGCAGCAGTGCAAACAGCGCAGCCAGTGCCACCCCGAAACACATACCGGAAGCAAGGAGTTGCAGCACATCCACGTTGTGAATGCTCGCGAATCTAGGCCGCTGCATGAGATTCATCAGCCCGATCGATCCGACGATGAGAGGCGCGACGACGGCAGAACCGAAAGACCTGCGTCTGTGCATGCTCTTCTCCTTGCTGAGTTGATCGATCAGGGTAAACGACGCACCGCCAGTCAGCAATTTCTCGTTTGACGTTTGACACGTGCAAACCGACACAATCAGAGACAGGCAGTAGCGGACAGGAGGTTCAAGCTGCGGATCCGAGGGCCGCGTCCGAGAAGGAATTCTATGTCACCCCGCCGCCCAACTCCGAAACGCACTACCCGAAACCATTCTCCCACAGGCCAGGGCCTTTCCCAGGCTGCCCCGCCGCCCGCGAAGCAGCGAGGCGCGGCGAGCCGACGGAAAGCCGTTTTGCCGGGACCAGTTTGCGGGACCCGGGCATCAGTCTTTGAAACCGAGCTTTTTCCAGAGCATAAGACCAGGACATATGCCCGTGATGCCCGCAAAGAGAAACATGACAACAGGTACATATAAGAACCAGTGAACCTTCGCAAATCCGGTAAGCCAAATTCCCAAAAACACAATCACGGCAACAGCGAGGAACTGCATTCGAATGGCACTCATTGGACCTCCTTCTGACAGGTGAGAACTGATACGGCCCAAAACTGCCTCCCAAGGGATAGAGGTTCAAGCTGCGAAAGCGAGGGCCCCGTCGGAGAAGGAGCCGTCATGTCACCCCGCTTTCCAGCGCCGAAACCACCGCCAAGCTCATTCTCCTCCCCGTGCCCGTGTCCCGTGAAGCAGCGAGGCGCGGCGAGCCGACTCACGGGCCCATTCCCCCGTCTAAAGTGTTACCTGTCTCCCCGACCGATCAGTGTTCTGTCACCACGATCCTCGAAGGGACTTCGCGCGTGTCGCACCAATGCACCGGATCTCGGTACACCCACAGCTCTGCAGACTCGTTACTTGAGCTCAGTAGCCTGTAAACCCCGAACTCGCCCTTGTGCCCCTTCCCGGGAAGAGACACAGCGTTCCCTGGCTTGATGCCAGCGCGATCGAAAGGACCATTCGGCGCCACGGAAGTCACTACCAACCATCGGCCGCCGCAGAGGGCGCGATGTTCAGCGCTGAAACCCCAGCTACGATCTACGCCTGGAATTGCCATTGTCCAGAAGCAGCCGCTGATTGGCCCTTCGAGGACGACGTCGAAACCGACGAAGGTGATCGAGGCTACAACGAAGAAGAAGACGAATCCGCGGAGGTTCGCTAACGGCGACCGGACCGTGCCAAACGGCCCTCTCGGCTCCGGGAGCATCGCGGATCCTCTAGTATCGACCTAGACAGTATGACTTCCGCTTCGAAAGTAGGCTGACCTCCGGCAATGTCGCGCGATGGACAGGCGCACGGTGGTGCCGTCACGATCCTCGCGCCGTCACCGAGCGGTCCGCAGTCCGCGACGGGGCGAGATCATGAGGCGATCGGCCCGAACGCGAAGCCAATGGGAACATGTTCCCAAGAACACGATCACAATCACCGCGCCGGCGAGCCATCTGACCAGACGGAACAACGTCGTGATCGTGAGTCCGTGTGACATTCTGGGTGCCTCTCGTTCCGGCAACCGACCAGAGCGGTCCGACCCCGAATCCCCACGTCCGTCGACGCTGCGGCTGGCCCGCGACCACCCGTTGGGCGCCGACGAAATGCTCGCTGCTAGAAAGCATACGCCGTTTGGCCTGGAATGGGAAATCCAGGCCCTCCTCCGGCCGTGGAGCGCGAAGGCACACAAGCGCTTGGGTGGCTGTTCGTTTCTATGTTCGACTAGGCTGCGCAACCGTTCAACGCGTCAGCGCAGAAGG
Source organism: Terriglobia bacterium (assembly GCA_020073205.1). Taxonomy (NCBI): domain Bacteria; kingdom Pseudomonadati; phylum Acidobacteriota; class Terriglobia; species Terriglobia bacterium. The sequence goes on along the minus strand of JAIQFR010000082.1, from coordinate 6,138 downwards.
CGGAACGATATTGCCACCTGCAACTTAGCTGGAACGGGCACCCCGTCACGGAGAGCCGGAATGAACTGCCACCGACGAAGGCAGTTCGTGGCGGAGTCGTAGAGGTCGGACTCCATGAGGTAGGAACGCATCGCGCTGTCGGCGACAAGCTCGATGGCAGTCGCCTTCCCGTTCACGCCAACAATCGCCACAAGTGGCACGTCACCCTGGACGCCCGCCTCGCGCATCGTCTCCGGGGGCGTGGCACGCGTGAAGTAGACAAGACGGGGGGGATCCGCGCCGTCCGGAGTCTCAAACCGGACTCTCGGCGCAGGTTCTTCTCCAGGTGCCTCGTGGAGCGCGGCCGCGACTTCGGCGATCGCTGACGGGCCGGGACTCCGCTCCAAGAACTCCTTGAGCGCATCGGCCGCGGCCGGCCTCTTGCTCACGCCTAGGTAGGCCATCGCGAGAAGGCCCCGGGGCTCGACATCCGACTTGTCGGCCGAGACCGCCTTCTTCATGAGCTTGAGCGCCTGCTCCGCCTTGCCCGCGTGCAATAGCGTGCGAGCAGTTTCGCAGTCGGGGCAAGCAGCCCTCGTCTGGACCGAGACGAGCATCGTTCCGACGAGCAGGACCGCGAACGACCTGTAGCGCATCGGCATTCATCGTGTCACGGACACTTGGTCCGGATCAAGGGGCGATCACGTCGTTTTCCTGGCCCGAGGGGATACCGTCGCGGAAGGACGTGAGGGACATCATCGGCTTTCCGCCTGCCACGCAGAGCAAGAGAGCCATTGGGATGCGCCGAACGCCGTCCATCGGATCGTCCGGGCGTACCACGCCGTCGGAGAGCCCGACGCGTTGTTGCGGACGGAAAAGTTCGCGAGTTTCGCGGAGGTGAACGCGGAAAAGCTTGAGATTCCGGGCTCGGCCTGTTCACCACTCCCCTGGTTTTGTATATGAGTGATCTGGCTCCCCACCCGGCTCAGACTTCATGACTCCACCAACTCAGTGGAGATTGCGGCCCATCAACCATACTGGGAACGCCCGTGGCTCTCCGGCCCGCGTGAGCTGTATCACGCGGCGATGTGCCACACGATCCTTTGATCGGGTGCGATCGCCTTGAGGAGCCGCTCTACCTTCTCGACGGTCGGCATCGCCCGTCCCTGCTCGTATCGTGCGTATGCGTTCTTGGAGCGTTGCCCTAGCCTCTCGGCGGCCTCGGCCAGCGTCAGGCCCTGTCGTTCCCGCTGCCGGCGCAACAGGAGCGCCAACAAGACCCCCAAGCGATTACCGCCGATTTCGAACGTCTCCCCGCCAGTCGGATAGACAGCGGCTCGAAAGCCCCTCACTCCTGCCATCGTCTCGACTAGATCCTCTGCCATCGCGAGCGCCTCGCGCTTCGTGCGTCCCTGTGTGACCGCATCGAACGCCGGGATCTCCACCAGCCAGAACCTGCCGTCCCTCTTGATCCGCCCTGGGAACCTCATTGCCTCTCCTTCGCACGCCTCAGGACGACTTGCGCCAACCTTTCGTTGATCTCTGGGTGCCTGGGCACGTACTCCGTGAATGAACCGTTGGCGCTGACCCACACGTCGTGCTTGCCTCCGTGGCGCTGCAGCGTCCAACCCAGATCGCGGAGCCGACGCTCCAGCTCCCTGCGCTTCATAGCGTCAATGTACACCTATACGTGTACGAGCGCAACAGGGTTGTGGGGTGTGATGGTGCGGCGATGCTCAGGGTCCGCATCCTCCCTCGTAAGCGGTTACCATGTATTTCGGTGATCTGGCTCCCCAGGAGGGACTCGAATCCCCGACCCGGCGGTCAACAGAACGAACCCCGGGGTCGCCCCCACCCCGGCGCCCGCGTCCGACCGCTCCGCTCACTCATACCTCAGCGCCTCGATCGGATCGAGATCGGCCGCCCGGACCGCGGGGTAGATCCCCGACACGAGGCCGACCGCGATCGAGACCCCCGTCGACAGGAAGATCGACCCGAGCGTCACCACCGTGGGCCATCCCGCGTAGAACGCCACGACCTTGGCGATGGCGACGCCGAGGACCACGCCCGCGAGGCCGCCGAGCAGGCTGATCGCGAACGACTCGACGACGAACTGCGAGCGGATGTCCGAGCGCCGAGCGCCCACCGCCCGCCGGACGCCGATCTCCCGCGTCCTCTCGAGCACGGTGGCGAGCATGATGTTCATGATCCCGATGCCGCCCACGAGGAGCGAGATCCCCGCGATGCAGCCCATCACGATGTTGAAGAGCCGCTGCGTCCGCCGGCTCTGCTCCAGGAGCGCCTCCGGCACCACCAGCTCGAAGTCCGCGGCCCCGCCGTGGAGCCGGTCGAGGAGCGAGCGGACCAGCGAGGACGAGCGGCTCGGCGACGCCGAGGGGTCGAGGCTGACCACGATCTCGTCGAGGGGGGATTTCAGCGGGTCCCGATCGAACTCGCGCACCGCGGTGGTCACCGGGACGTAGATCTCCGTCGCGGTCGAGCCCACCGTCACGCCCTGGAACGACGAGGCGCCGCCGGCCTCGTGCAGGACCCCGATCACCTCGAACCACACGTCGTTGATCTTGAGATCGCGGCCCAGCGCGGGACCGTAGCCGTAGAGGTCCCGGCGGACCGCCGGGCCGATCACGCAGACCTGCGCGTGGTCCCGCTCATCGGCCGCATCGAGGAATCGGCCCTCCGCGGTCTCGAGGCGGCCCAGCTCCGCCTGCCGGTAGGACACGCCGTACACCTTCGCCTCGGTCTTGCCCCCGGCGGCCAGGATCTTGTAGGGCTCGATCCTGACGCGCGGCGCGACCACCTCGGCGCCCGGCACCGCCTCGAGAATCGCCTGGGCGTCGCGGGGGGAGAGCCCCGGCGACTTCTTGCGGACCTCGTTCAGCTCCTCCTGCTTCAGGTCCTTGGACCGGACGAGGATGTTGCGGAGGCCGAGCCGGTCGATCATCTCCATCGCTTGCCGCTCGGCGCCGCTCCCGATGGAGAGCATCGCGATCACGGCGCCGACCCCGAAGATCATCCCGAGCATCGTGAGGGACGACCGGAGTTTGTGCGCCTTCAGGTTGTCGGATGCGGTCCGGAACGCCTCTCCCGCGGTCAACGGGGGCCTCCCGCGCTCGGAGCCGCGGAGGCCTCGCGCGCGCCCCTCTCGGGGACGGTCTCGCCCGCCGGGCGCGTCGGGTCCCGGAGCGCCACCACGTCCCCCTCGCCGAGTCCCTTCTCGATCACGACCCGTCCGAGCGCCGCCGGGCCGAGCGCGACCTCGACCGGCTCGAACCCGAAGCCGCTCCTCCGGTAGACGAGCTTCTTTCCGCCCTTCTCGAGGACCGCCTCGCGGGGGACCGAGATCGCCCCCTTTCGCGCGTCGAGCGCCAGCATCGCCCGCACCCGCTGGCCGGGCTTCATGATCATAGGATCGGTCCGCTCGAGCTCGAGGGTCACGCCGAAGTACTGGACCGGGACGCCGCTCACCCTCGGCTTCGCCAGCGTGTCCACCTTGGCGACCTTCGCCTTGAAGCTGCGGTCCGCCCGCGACTCGATCGTCACCTCGGCGGGGAGACCCACGGCGAGCCCTCCGGCGTCCGCCTCGAGGACGTACACCTCCGCTTCCATGGCGTCCATCCTCGGGATCTCGGCGAGCGGCTGCCCTCTCCAGACGGTGTCGCCGACCTTCGGGATCCCGTTCCCCTCCTCGGTGAACACCAGGATGCCGTCGTGGGGCGCGCGCACCTCGAGCGACGTGAGCCCCTTCTTCGCCTGCTCGATCTTCAGGTCGGCCTTGTGCCGCTCGATCCCCAGGAGGTCCAGATCCACCCTCGTCAGCTTGTCCCTTATCCCGCGGACCGCCTCGGCGTTCTCCTTCCGCCGGGTCGCCAATGACTCGTCGAGCTGCGACTCGATGATCTCGGTCCTCGAGAAGATCTCCGGATCCTTGCTCTGGAACTCGCGGGCGTATCTCAGGTCGAGCCCCGCCATCCCGGCGTCACGATCGAGGTTCCTGAGGGTCCCCTCCCCCTCGGCGCGCTTGCCGGCGATCCGGTTGTCGGCGGTCTGCCGCTCGCCTTCCCCGTCCACCAAGCTCTTCTCGGCGTCGGTGGAATCGAAGCGGATCACGACGTCGTCGGTCCTGACGCGGCTGCCGTCCGGAGCGAGCCAGGCGATCTTCAGCGAGTTCGCGCCGTCGATGGGCGCGGTGAGGACCGTGGCCTTCACGGCCTTGAGGTTCCCCTCGGCCTGGACGTGCCGGGCGATGTCGCCCCGCCGCGCCGTGGCGACCGGCACGTCCGTCGAGCGCCCGAGCCCGCGCACGTACGGGAGCCCCGCGAGCGCCGCCAGGCCAAGAGCTCCAGCGGCGACCGACCCGACCACCTTGAGGCGGCTCATGCGGGGGCCCTCCTCGTCCCGAGGCCCCGCCGCGCGACCTCATCCCCCTCGGAGAGCCCCCCGAGAACCTCCACCACCTTGTCGTTCCGCCGTCCGACCTCGAGCCGCGCGGCTTCGTAACCCAGGAGGGTCCGCCGCCAGGCGACGGGGCCGTCCGGCGTGGGGAACACCGCCTCGGTGGGAATCAGGAGGGGTCGCTCGATCCGCGCCGTCTCGATGGTCCCGCGGAACCGCATGCCCGGCCGCATCCGAACCGTGTCGGACCGATCGAGCACGATGTCGAGCCGGACCACCTTGAGAGGGTTCTGGTAGGACTGGCGCTGGACCGTCTTCCAGATCGACGAAACCCGCCCGCCGAATTCCACGTCGGGGTGGGCGTCGAGCCGCAGCGTGACCTTCTGCCCGACGGCGATCTTCCCGGCGTCGACCTCGTCCACCTCGCCCTTGGCGATCATGTGCCTCAGGTCCGGGATCTCCATGAGCCTCTCGGCGCGCCACACGCTGTCCCCGACCTTCTTCTTCGTTTCCCGCCAGTCGGTGACGTAGATCACCGTGCCGTCGCGCGGAGCGCCCACGGTCATGCGGCCGATGGACTCCCGGATCTCCTTGACCCGCTCCTCGGCCCGGTCGCGCTGGTTCCGGAGCGACGTCAGCTCCGCCTCGTCCGCGGCTCTCGCGGACTCCAACCGCCCCTTGAGGTAGGCGATCTCGTCGCGGGCGAGGCCGAGGTCGAGGCGGGCCTGCCGAAGCTCGGCGGCCGCGGCCAGCTCGGCCGGCCGGTCCACCTTGAGCGCCGCCTTGCGCTCCCGCGCCTCCGCTTCGGCGAGCCTGAGATCGTCCTCGCGCCGGCGGAGCGTGACGTCCACCTGCTTCTTCTCCATCTGCTTGGCGGCGGAGGCGGCCTCGGCGATCTTCTGCTCGAGCTTCCGGTCCAGATCGGACGTGTCGAAGCCGACGACCGGCTCCCCCTTCTTCACCTGCGCTCCCTCGGGGGCGAGCATCGAGATCTTGTAGTTCCAGGTCTCGCGGACGGCCGGGGGACTGACCACGGTGGAATCCACGGCCTTGAGGAAGCCGGTCACGTCGACGCCGAGCACCAGGTCGTCCCGCGCGACGCGCACCCAGTCCGCGTCCTCGGACGGCCGCCGCCCGGAGAGCGCCCACCAGCCCGCCCCGGCGACGACGACCGCGACCGCCGCGAGCCGGGCCTGCCTCGGCACCCGGAGGATCCGCGCTCTCATCCCCGCGCCCTCAGGCGGGTCCCCTCGGCCAGCCCGCCCTCCACCACGCACGTCTCCGCGTTGCACGGTCCGAGCCGCACCTCCGATTCGCCCCCCGATTCGAGGAGCGCCTTCGGAGGAGAGGCCGCCGGGTCCAGCGCGGCCCGCGGGACGAGGAGCGCCCCGGCGAGCTTGAGCGCCTCGACCTCGACCTTGACCGACATCCCGGGACGCATCGTCCGAGGATCGGTCTTCTCGAGATCGATCCTCACGTGGAACGCGCGGCGGAGCGACTGCCCGGGCGGCGCCTGGGCCACCGGCGTCAGCTCCACGACCTTTCCCGGGAACGCGACCTCCGGGTAGGTGTCGAGGGTGCACTTGGCCGGCATCCCCACCGCGATCCGGCCGTCGTCCACGTCCGGAAGCTGCGCCTCCACGCGCATGGCGGAGAGATCGGGGATCCGCATCACGTTCCACCCGGCGAACACGGTATCCCCCACCTGGAACTTCCGGTCCTCCCACGGGTGATCCGCGACGACCA
>JAIQFR010000081.1 GCA_020073205.1 Terriglobia bacterium | reverse complement strand
CCGAAGCTGGGCGTTCCGCCTGCCGGTCATGCCGGTTTTAAGGTCCTTTGCCCCGCTGGAATCGGTATCGGGGATAAGGCCAACGGGGCTGAAGAGCGCCCGCGACGCGCTGAAGCGGCTCTCGCGGCGCCCGGCGGCGTCGGTCGCGAGCCGCGTCGGGGTCGAGGCGAGGAACCGCTGGGTCGTCGCGCGCGCGGTGGCGGAGGCGGCGGCATGGCGCACCGAGAGCCGCGGCGCGCACTACCGCTCCGATCATCCGGAGGCGGACGACCGCTCCTTCCGCGCGCACTCGGTGGAGCGCCGCGGCGCCCCGGTCGCCGCGGTCCCGGTCGGCCGCGGACCGCTCGCGCTCAACGGATCAGGGTGAAGCAGCGGTTCCAGCGGGAGCGCGTGAGGAAGTGCGCGGTCTTTCCCGCCAGGGACTTGAGCGTGTCCAGAAGCCCGCGCGGGTTCGCCTCGGCCGAGTCCTCGTCATACGACCACCAGATCAGGAGCGCGCGTCCCTTGAGGAGGGACTTCGGCACGAACCCCCAGACCCGGCTGTCGGCCGAGCGGTCCCGGTGATCGCCCATCGCGAAGTAGTCTCCCGGCTCCACCTTGATCGGGCCGAACGCGTCGCCGTGGCGATACGAGGGGTTCACGTAGGGCTCGCTCACGCGCGCGCCGTTGACGTACAGGAAGCCGTCCTTGACCTCGATGGTATCTCCGGGGAGCCCGACGATCCGCTTGATGTAGTCGATCTCCGGCTCCGCCGGGAACTTGAACACCACCACGTCTCCGCGCCGCACGTCACGGACGGGCAGGAGCTTCCGCTCCCAGTCGAACGAGGCCGGGGCGTAGAGGAAGCGGTTGACCATGATGTAGTCGCCGATCAGCAGCGTGTCTTCCATCGACCCGCTCGGGATTTTCGACTGCTGGAACACGAAGGCCCGCGAGAAGATCACGAAGATCACGCAGACGATGATGGTCTCGACGTAGTCGCGCAAGACGCTCTTCGGCGCCGGCCCCGCCGCCTGAGAGCGCCCGTCGCCGAACCCGGTGCGACCGCCCAAGCTCAGTCCTCCATGCCGTTCGGGAGGAACTCCCCGACGATCCCGAGGGCTTCCTCGGGGGTATCCACGACCCGGGTGACGTCGAACTGCTCCGACTCGATCATGCCGGCCTGGACGAGATGTCGGAGGAACGGCCGCCAACCATCTCCCAACAGTACCACGGGGCGACGCCCGAGGCTCCCCGCCCGGTGGAGTGCCCACAGCAACGCCAGCTCGGCCAGGGTGCCCGACTTGCCGTGGAGGACGACGTAGCCGCGGGCCGTCTCGATGAGCGCGCGCGTTCGGGAGAACAGCTCGGGCTCCTCGACGACCTCGCTCAGGTAGCGGTTCGGCACGCGCTCCGGGAAGGCGCCGCAAGCGACCCCCAGCGCGTTCCCGCCAACCTCGACCGCTCCTCGGCTCGCCCCCTCCATCACCCCTCCGTACCCGCCGGTCACCACGCGGTAGCCCGCGGTCGCGAGCAGCCGCCCGACCGCGCGCGCCTGCTCGTACAACGGATCGCCGGGGACGGCCTCGGAGGAGCCGAACACCGCGATGGAGCGATCCCCCCGGGGATGATGCGGTGCGTCCGGCAAACCCTCTTCTCCTCTCGATCGAAGGGACGGAAGAGCATATCCCAGCGCGAAGGCGGCGTCGACGCGCGGCCACGGAGCCGTTAGAATGCTCCGGCTCGGCCGCTTGGGCCGGCTCGGGAGGTTTGACCATGAGCGCCGTGCGCTGGATGTCCGTTGCGAAGGCCGCCCCCCTCGTCGCCGCCGCGCTCGCCGTCGGCGTGGCGTGCGGCGGCCCCTCGGGGCAGGACGCGGGCCGGGACGGTTCCGCGGCGGGGACGGTCGTGCCCCGGACCGCTCCGAATTTCTCCCTACCGAACCTCGACGGGAAGGCCGTGCGGCTCTCCGACAGCGCGGGGAAGGTGCGGCTCGTGGACTTCTGGGCGACGTGGTGTGCGCCGTGCCGAGAGGAGATCCCGAGCTTCAAGGAACTCTACGCGCAGTACAAGGACCAGGGGTTCGAGCTGATCGCGATCTCGATGGACGACGAAGGGGCCACGGTCGTGCGCCCGTTCGTCGAGAAGGCCCGGATCCCGTACACGAACCTGATCGGGAACGAGGCCGTCAGCGACGCGTTCGGGGGAATCCTCGGTTATCCCTCCGCGTTCTTCATCGACCGCGACGGGAAGATCGTCGCCAGCTTCGTCGGCGGCGTCCCGAAGAAGGTGCTCGAGGACCGGATACGGGAGATGCTCGGCCTCGCCCCCACGTCGTGACGGGTTCCCGCCGGCCGGACCACCGGGCCAAGTTCCTCGAAGTCAAGGGGTTGGCGCCCGGCCTCGCGGTGCCACGATTCGGCGCGACGGATTACAGTCCTCGAATTGTTCCCGCCCGCGACCGTCCCTAGATTCTTCCTCGGACCGTATCGACCGAGGGAGATCTCCATGCGCTCGTCCGCGACCGCGAGACGTCCCGCGCTCGCCGCTCTCGTCCTGATCACGCTCGCCGTCGTCCCGGGAGCCGCGGCGGGCGAGATACCCGAGCGAGCGCACGACGAGGTGCTCGCCGTCGTGGTCCTGGCCGACGAGCGGCCCGAGACGCGGGAGCGGGCGGTGGAGGCCGTGCGCGCGGCGAACGGGAAGGTGGCCCACGTGTTCGACGGCCTCTTCGTGGCCGAGGTCCCGCGAGAGTCCCTCCGCGGAATGCTCGGGAGCCCGGCGGTGCGGGAGGTGAGCAGCGAGGCCGTCTCCGCCTCGGCCTATCGGAGGCGTTCGATCGGTTTCGAGGCGGGGCTTTCGGCGTGGAACCGGTTCTTCAAGGGCCAGTCCCGTCGCTTCTCCGAGTTCAACCGCGACGGCGAGCGGGCGCCGGCCGCCGAGGGGCAGGATGCGTGGCTGCCTCCCGCCTCCACGGCCTCCGCCCCCGACCTGCGAAGGTTGCCGGGCCCGGAGAGCGGCGCCGAGCCGGACACCCTCCCCGCCGCATCCCAGCCCTACGGGGCGACCGACCAGAACACCAGCGAGTTCCTGGCGGGGTCGGTCTCGGTGAACCTGTTCCTCGTGCAGAGCGATGGGTCCGTGGACCTGTCCACCGAGAAGTGGACCGCGGACCGGGAGCAGGCGGTGGTCACGCAGGTGGCGGCCGGCCTCGACTGGCTGCGGACCCAGGAGCCGTCGGCGCAGCTCACGTTCGTGTACCACGTGATCGCGGGGCGGGTCGATTCCAAGGCCCGCACCGCGTACGAGCCGATCGCGCGAAAGGCCGATCCGAACGGAACGACGGGTGAGGACCTCTGGGCCCGCGAGATCCTCGCGAAGATGGGATACGGGAGCGGCGACCGCTGGGCCCGCTCCAGAGCGCTGGCGAACGACACGCGGCGGGCCGACCGCACCGACTGGGGCGTCAACGTGTTCGTCGCGGATTCGCTGAGCGACCCCGACGGCCGGTTCGCGGACGGGTACTTCGCGTACGCGTGGATCGGCGGTCCCCACGTCGTCATGACGTACGACGACCAGGCCTGGGGCATCGACCGGATGAACCAGGTGATCCGGCACGAGATGCTGCACTGCTTCTTCGCGTTCGACGAGTACAGCGCCAGCGGGTGCAAGTGCGCCGAGCACCGCGGCTACCTGGACGGGATCGACGCCAACTGCCACGCCTGCAACCCCTCCGCGGTCTCCTGCGTCATGGACTCCAACGGGCCGTGGATGTGCGCCGACACGAGGAGGCAGATCGGCTGGGCGGACCTTAATGCCGACGGCGCGGACGACGTGGTCGGCGAGGATCCCGACACGGTGCTCGACGCGATCCCCGCTACCGTCTGCGGCGGCGTCGCGATCAAGGGACAGGGATCCGTGGTGGCCGCGACGAACCGGAATCCCTCGGGCCTCACGCCGCAGGCGAGCATCAGCGTGAGCCGGATCGCGCGGCTCGAGTGGCGTGCGGACGGCGGGGCCTGGGTGCCCGCGACGCCGACGGATGGCGCCTGGGGCGATTACGTCGAGGCCGGCTCCGCCAGCGCGGCGCTCCACCCCGGCGTTCACACGCTTCAGATGAGGGCGGTGGACGACCACGGGAACGTGGACCTGGCCGAGCCGCAGGCGGCGGTCCAGGTGCTCGCCGGCGCCGTCGATCCCGGTGCCGTGCTGACCGCCTCTCGCGCCGGGAGCGCAGGAGCGGCGCTCTCGTGGAGCGGCGCTCCCGCGGCGGCGAAGTACCGCGTCTATCGCTGCACCAGCGCGTCGGGGACCTTCGCGAAGGCCGCCGAGACCACCGCGACCGCCTGGACGGACTCGACGGCCGCGAGCGGCTACTACCGCGTCAGGGCGGTGGACGCCTGCGGAAACGAGAGCGCGCCGTGACGCGGCAGACGCGGACGCTGCTGCTTATGGCGCTGATCGCGACCCTGGCTGTGGTCGGGCTCGGCGCCCTCGCCGGCAGGTACCAGCGCGTGCTGTCGTCGCGGGAGCCGGCGGTTCGCGCGGCCCCCGTAGCGCCCCGTCGCTAGGCGCCTCGCGGCGGTCCCGCCGCGGGATCGGACCCCGCGAGCCTCCGCTCGAGGCGGTCGAGACGGTCGCGGACCCGGCCGAGTCGCACCATCAGGAACGCGACGTACGCCGCGAGCGCGATCCAGACCACGTTGTAGGCCCAGAACAGAAAGCTGCACGCCTGATCCATGACGCGCTCCTTGTCACCGGCCCTCTAGGGTCTCGGAAATCGACCTCGCCCGGTCCTCGAGCGTGGCCACGCGCGTCCTCAGCGTCAGCAGGAGCGCGAAGAGGAGAAGGAACACGAACAGGCAGAACCGGAACGTGAGGTGCATCTCCGGAGCCAGCGCCTGTTGCTTGCCGGGACCGAACACCACCGGGTGCTGACCTCGCCACCAATCCACCGCCTTGTAGACGATCGGCACGTCCAGCGCCGCGACGATCCCGAGCACCGCGGCGAGGCGCGCACCCTGGTCGCGGTTCTCGGCGTAGCCGCGGACCATCAGGCAACCGGCCAGGATGAGCCAGAGGACCAGCGTGGTCGTGAGCCTCGCCTCCCAGGTCCACCAGACCCCCCACGCCGGCTTCGCCCAGATCGGCCCGGTGACGAGGACCACCGTGCAGAACAGGAGGCCGATCTCGGTCGCGGCGCGGGCCAGGTTGTCCCAGAACGCCCTGCGGGTGGCGAGATAGGTGATCGACGCCGCCAGCAAGACCATGACCGATGTGAAGGTCACGATGGCCGAGGGAACGTGGAAATAGAAGATGCGCTGCACCGGCCCCATGACCCGCTCTTCCGGCGCGTAGACGAACACCAGGTAGACCGCCCCGAGCATCAGGACCGCGATGACGCCGAAGAGCGCGGCGGTCAGGATGTCCTTGGCACCTCTCATCGGGTCCTCCGTCAGTCCTCGAGGATGAACTCGAAGGTCAGGATCGCGACCAGGAAGTAGAGCACGTCGAACCCCGCGGTCACCAGCATCCAGTGGGAGACCGACGCCAGGGGCTTCCCGTCCAGGACCGCCGCCGTGCACTTGACCGCCGCGATGAACAGCGGCGAGGCGACCGGGAACAACAGGGTCGCCAGGAGCGCCTCTCCGCGCCCGACCCGGGCGGCGATGGCGGCGAAGAGGGTGCCGAGCTCGCACAGCCCGAGCGTGTGGAGCAGCACCACGAGGACCAGCGGCCCGAGGAGGGAGAGAAGGTCGTAGTCGAAGAACACCGCCGACAGCGGCAGGACGACGGCCTCGAGCGCGGCCACCGTGGCCAGGTTCGCCAGCGTCTTGCCGGCGAAGAGCACCGAGCGGTCGACGGGAGCGAGGACCAGCGCGGAGAGGGAGTCGCGGTGGCGCTCGATCGCGAACGAGCGCGCGAACCCCACGATCCCGGAGAAGGCGAAGGTCACCCACAGGACTCCGGGCACGAGCCGAGCGGCGCCGACCTGCCGCACCGTCGTCAGGTCGAACGCGAAGTTGAACACCACTAGGACGATCAGCGAGAACAGCACCATCGCCGACAGCGTTTCGAGGGTCCGCCACTCGATCCTGAGATCCTTGGCGGCGACGACCCAGGCTCCGCGCAGGAAACCGGGCCCGGCGCGCCCCGGAGCGGCACTCACGCTCTCGCCCCGCCGGGCGGCGGGCCTCCGACGTGCTCGAAGTACGAGCGCTCGAACGCCAGCCGGTCCAGTCCGCGGGAAACGCCCTGGGCGCGGATCCGCCCGCCCGCGAGGATCATGAAGCGGTCCGAGAGCTCGAGCCCCTCCGCCAGGTTGTGCGTGACGAGGAAGAGCGTCCGCCCCTCGTGCCGGAGCCGCTCGAGCGTCGCGCGGAGCAGGGCGGCGGCGTAGGGGTCGAGCCCGGTGAACGGCTCGTCGAGGAACACGATGCGGGGGTCGTGGATCAGGCAGCGGGCCAGCGCCAGCCTCTGCTGCATCCCACGGGAGAACGTCCGGGCCGGGTCGTCGGCCCGGTCCAGGAGCCTGACCGAGTCGAGCAGCGCGTCCGCGCGCTCACCGGGGGCGTCGAGTCCGTAGAGCCGCGCGAAGAAGATCAGGTTCTCCCTGGCGCTCAGGTCGTCGTAGAGGAAGGTCTGATGCGAGATCAGGCCGAGGATCCGCTTGGTCTCGATCTCGTGGGCGCGCGGATCGCGGCCGTCGATGAGGATGGAGCCGGAGGTCATCCTGAGACTCGAGGTGAGAATCCGGGTGAGGGTGGTCTTCCCGGCTCCGTTCGGCCCGAAGACCGCCAGCGACTCCCCGCGGGCGAGGTCGAAGTCCAGGCCGTCGAGAGCCGTCAGGGCCCCGAACCGCTTGGTGAGCCGGCGGGCCTCGAGGATCGGGGGATCTCCCACGCGCGCTTTCTCCGGGACCTGCGACGTTATCGTCTTATCCCCGGGACTGACAAGAGGAGAGCAACCGGCCGGCCCGCCGCGTGGCACCGCGCCGCGGACCGAGGCTCACGGACCCCGCTAGATCCCGTCGGCCCTGGCGTCGGCGTGGGGGTTCTTCTCGCCGCGCTTCGCGGCGGCCTCGTACTTCGAGGGGCACTTCGCGAGGAGGTTCTTCGCCTCGAACACACCGTCCTGCCTCAGGCCTCCCTCGACGACGACGTCCGCCCCCTCCACGAACGTGGCGGGAACCACGCCGTGGTACTCGACCGGGAGCACGGCGCGGCCGTCCGTCACGTTGAACCGGACGTCCATGCCGGTCGTCCTCCGCAGGATCGAGCCGGCCTCGACCTTCCCGTTGATCCGGATCCCGCCGTCCTTGGCTCCACTCAGTTCCTGGAACTCGCTCACCGTGTAATAGTAGACGAGGCCGCTTCCGCCGCTCAGCGTCACCACGAGAAGGAAGCCCATGCAGGCGACGATCCCGGCCCCGATGAGCACAAGCTTCAGCTTCTTGCCTTTGTCCATTGGGAACCTCGCGGGACGCCTCCAGGCCGGGGGCATTCTAGGGATCCCGGCAAAAGCTGTCAATTCGGGCCTTTTTCCATTCGAGCGCCGGGGAGCTGCCGCCGGACGTGCGGCGCGCGTTTTGCGAAAGCGTGGGGAGGGTTGTACATTCCGCCGAGCCGGGGGGCGGGGGGAGAGGATGCGGGAGGTCCAGCAGCGCCTGGCGGAGCAGCTGAAAGCCCTCGAGCGCGAGCTCAGGGTCGAGCTGCCTCGCGAGATCAAGACGGCGGTAGCCATGGGCGACCTCAGCGAGAACGCCGAGTACAAGGCGGCGCTGGAGCGGCAGCAGTACGTGAAGGCCAGGATCACCGCCCTTCGCGAGAGGCTGTCCGAGCTGGGCACCATGAAGCTCGACCGGGTGCCCAAGGATCGCGTGGGGCTCGGGTCCACGATCGTCCTGCTCGACCTCGATCGCGACGCCGAGGTCACCTACGAGCTGGTCATCCCGGAGGTCTCCGATTCGGAGGCGGGGCTGATCTCGATCGCGTCGCCGATCGCCCAGGGGCTGCTCGGCCGCAAGGAGGGGGACCAGGTGACCATTCCCGTCCCCTCCGGCCGCAAGCGGTTCGAGATCGTCGAGCTGAAGACCCTTCACGACAAGAAGGAGTCCGAGCCCGCTCCCGGCTCCGCCGATCCCGCCTGACGTCCGGGTTATGATGGGCCGCCGCTGAGGGGGGAGCACGGTGATCGCCGAGTCCGCCCGGGCCTCGTTCTTGTCGCCGGCCGTCGCGGTCATGCGGCCGAGGCATTGGATCAAGAACGTCTTCGTCCTCGCGGCGCTGGTGTTCGCCCAGAAGCTCGGCGACCCCGTTTCCGTGCTGCGGGCGCTCGGGGCGTTCGCCTGCTTCTGCGCGCTCTCGTCCGCCGCCTACGTGATCAACGACGTCGCCGACCGCGAGGCCGACCGGCTCCACCCGGCGAAGCGGCGGCGTCCGGTGGCCTCGGGGGCGCTCTCCGTGGAGGCGGCGGCGGCCCTGGCCCTCGGTCTCGCCGTCGGGGGGCTCGGCGGCGCGGCTGCCCTCGGCGTGCCGTTCGGCGCCGTGGCGCTGACGTACCTCTTCATGAATCTCGTGTACTCGCTCGTGCTCAAGGGCGTCGTGATCCTGGACGTGATGCTGGTCGCCGCGGGATTCCTGCTCCGAGCGTGGGCCGGCGCGGTGGTGCTGCGCGTCGACATGTCGCACTGGCTCGCGCTCTGCACCGGACTGCTCGCGCTGTTCCTGGGGTTCGTCAAGCGGCGGCAGGAGATCGAGACGCTGCAGGGAGCGACGGAGCAGCGGCCCATCCTGCGCGAGTACTCGCTGCCGTTCCTCGATCAGATGATCTCCGTCGTCACGGCCTCCACGGTCCTGGCGTACTCGCTCTACGCGTTCTCCCCGGAGGTGGCCGGCCGGCTCGGGACCCGCCACCTCGGGCTCACGATCCCGTTCGTCCTGTTCGGGATCTTCCGCTACCTCTACCTCGTGCACCAGCGCGGAGAAGGAGACAATCCGACCCTCCTCGTGGTCTCGGATCGCCCCCTCCTGATCAATCTGCTCCTCTGGGGCGCGGCGGTGATCGTCGCGGTGTACGCGTGGCGCTGAGGGTGCCTTTTCGCGCGCCGCCCGGCGAGACCTCTCCCGTTCCTTGACTTCCCCTGACCCCGCCCCTAGGATTTGCCGCGAGCCGAAGGATCCCCTATGCCCACGACCGCGTCGCCATCGGAGCGTCCGTCCATCCTCGTGGTGGACGACTCGAACCTGCTCCGAGGCATCCTCCGCGAGGAGCTGGAGGCGGAGGGCTGGGAGGTCCACCTGGCGGAGGCCGGCGGAACGGCGGTCGAGATGGCGCGCGACTTGAGGCCCGACGTGATCCTCCTGGACGTGGTGCTGCCGGACATGGACGGGTACGAGGTCTGCCGGAGCATCAAGAGCGTCGAGGCCACGAGCGCCATTCCGATCGTGATGCTCTCGTCGCACAACGAGCTCAAGGACAAGCTCGCGGGGTTCGAGGCGGGGGCCGACGACTACCTCACCAAGCCGTTCTTCACCAAGGAGCTCCTGGCGAGGCTCCGGACGACGCTGAGGGTGAGGGACGCGATCGAGAGCAGCCGGCGGCTCGGCCAGTTCTATCTCGAGATGCTCTTCGGCATCGGATCGGCCATCACGTCGCCCTTCAAGGTGGACGACGAGGTGGACATCATCCTGCGCCAGGCCCTGGTGGCCGTGCAGGCGCGCCGCGGCTCCATCCTGCTCTTCGATCCGGAGCGGGGCGACCTCGAGGTCAAGGGGGTGCAGGGGTACGACGGCCAGGCCGGCCCGCGGCACGGCGATCGGTTCCGGATCTCGGACAAGCTACCGCTGCTGGCCCCGGACGCGCCGGACGCGCCCCTCGGGATCCGCATGTACGAGGACTCGAGCCGGAACTCCGTGTTCGTCCCGATGGTGGCCAAGGAGAGGCTCACCGGAGGGATCGAGATCGAGCTCGAAGCGCGGAAGCGCCGCTTCTCGGCCAACGACCAGAAGCTGCTCTACGCGCTGGCCTCGCAGGCGGCGATCTTCATCGAGAACGCCCGGCTCGAGCGCGACGTGCGCTCGATGTTCCTCAGCATCATCGTGTCCATGGCGAGCGCGGTGGACGCCAAGGACGCCTACACCCACGGCCATTCCCTCAGGGTCGCCCGGATCGGCCTCCTGGTGGCCCAGGAGCTGGGGCTGCCGCGGGAGCGGATGGAGCCGCTGCTGCTGTCCGGGATCCTCCACGACGTCGGGAAGATCGCCATCCCGGACGACATCCTCAAGAAGCCGCAACGGCTCGACAAGGCGGAGTTCGAGGTCATGAAGACTCACCCGCTGGCCGGGGCGAAGCTCCTGGCCCACATCCCCGCGCTCGCCGAGGTGATCCCGGGGATCAGGCACCACCACGAGTACTGGGACGGCTCGGGCTACCCCGACGGGCTCAAGGGGGAGCAGATCCCGCTGGCGGGACGCCTGATCCTCATCGGCGACGCGTTCGACGCGATGACCACCGACCGCATCTACCGAAAGGGGATGTCGGTCGGCGACGCCCTGGCCGAGATCCGCAAGTTCGCGGGATCGCAGTTCGACCCCACCCTGGTCGCGCGCCTCGACGACGTGGCCCGCGCCGGGCGAATCCACGACGACATCTCGAAGACCACGCCCTCCTTGAACGAGCTGATCGACCACGTCCGATGATGCCGCCCGACGCGGAGAAGGTCCGGCCGAACCGCCTGCTGGTGGTGGACGACAGCCGTCTCATCCTCCGGATGGTCCGGGACTTCTTCGCGTCCCGCGGGTTCGAGATCGCGGAAGCGTCGGACGGCAGGGAGGCGCTCCTGCGATTGGCCGGGTGGGTGCCGGACGTGATCGTCGCGGACATCCTGATGCCGGTCATGGACGGCTGGGAGCTCTTCGAGGCGGTGCGCCGCCTGCCCGAGACGGCCGAGGTGCCGTTCGTCTTCCTGACCGTCGAGTCGGAGCTGCCGAAGCGGCTTCGAGGATTCCATCTGGGGGCGGACGACTACATCGTCAAGCCGTTCGCGGTCGAGGAGCTGCACGCGAGGGTCGAGCGGCTCCTCGATCGCCGCCGCGCGCTCGAGGACGCGCGCCGCGGAGGGGACGCGCTCCTTGCCGGCTCGGGAGAGCACCTGGCGATCTCCGACCTGCTCCAGATCCTGGCCCTGAACCACAAGGACGGGGTCGTGCACCTCCGGCAGGGGGCCGAGGAGGGACGGATCGTCTTCGAGGACGGCGAGATGGTGCACGCGGAATGCCGCCGGGCGACGGGGAGCAAGGCGCTCTACCGGATGCTCGGATGGCCGTCCGCGCTGTTCCGGGTCCTCCCCCGCGAGGGGGGCGCCGGCGAGCGGAGCATCACCTCTCCCGCGGCCAACGCCCTGATGGACGGACTCGTCTCCCTCGACGAGTGGAATCGCTGGCGCGAGCTGATCCCGTCCGGCGAGACGGTGCTCGACCTCGCACCCGAGGCGCGCATGAGGCTCGACGCGCACGAGATCACCGCGGCGGAGTTCGACGTCATGGCGCGCGCCAAGGGGGGCGCCGCCGTGCAGGCCATGTTGGACGAGAGCCCGCTGCCGGACGCGGACCTCGCCGAGGCGATCTGCACCCTGCTCACGCGAGGCGCGCTCCGCGCCCGGTCATGAGCCGGGATCGGAGCGGCTCGCTTCCCGCCGCGGTGGCGCTCGCGGTGGCGGTGGGCGCGGTGTCCTGGGCCTCGATCCTCGTGCGGCTCTCGGACGCCCCGAGCCTCGGGATCGCGTTCTACCGGCTGTTGTTCTCCGTGGCGCTCCTCCTGCCGTGGGCGCTCTCGAGGAGCGCGCCGGTCTCGGCCCGCACCTATGGTCTCGCGGCCGCGGCGGGGGTCCTCCTGGCGCTGCACTTCGCCACCTGGATCACCTCGCTCCGATTCACGTCGATCGCTTCGTCGGTGGTCATCGTCACGACGCAGCCGGCGTTCACCGCGGCACTGGGGCCGTACTTCCTGAGGGAGCGGCCGGGAGGGCGGGGGATCGCCGCGATGGTGCTCGCCCTCTCGGGGACGGCGGTGCTCGCGGGGGGGGATCTCGCCGTGGGCGGCCGGGCGCTCTGGGGCGACCTCCTGGCCCTGGCCGGCGCCGTGACGGCTTCCGCCTACTTCATGATCGGGCGGCGCGTGCGGGAGCGGATCGGCTTTCCCCGCTACCTCCTGCTGGTGAACTCGGTCTCCGCGGCGACGCTCCTCGGCCTCGCCTGGGCCGGGGGGGCGAGGCTCACCGGTTACCCCTCGGCGACCTGGGGCTGGCTGCTCCTGCTGGCCGCCGGGCCGCACCTGACGGGCCACGGTCTCCTGAACTGGAGCGTGCGGCGCCTCCCGGCGTTCACCGTGAACATGGCGATCCTCGGCGAGCCGGTCCTGGCCACCGTGTACGCCGCGGTGCTGTTCCGCGAGATCCCCGGGCCGGCGTTCTACGGGGGCGCGATCCTCATCGTCGCGGGGATCGTCCTGGCGGCGAGCGAGGGGCGGCCGGTTCCCGCCGATCCTTCCTTATAATCGCGCCGATGGTGAACGTCGACACGGAACTCCGGTACCTCAAGGGCGTCGGGCCCCGCCGCGCGGAGCGACTCAAGGAGGGCGGCCTCGAGACGGTCGAGGATCTCCTGTACGTGCTCCCGTTCCGGTACGAGGACCGGAGGGCCTTCGCGCGGATCGCGGCGCTCCTGCCGGGCGCATCCGAGACGACGCTCGCGGTCAAGGTCGCCCGGAGCCGGCTGATCCGGACGAGGCGTCCCGGATTCACGATCTTCGAGGCCACGCTCGAAGACGACAGCGGATCGATCCGCGCGGTCTGGTACAACCAGCCGTACCTCGACCGCCTGTTCGTCGAAGGGCGCCGGGCCGTGATCTTCGGCCGGGCCTCGCTCGACCGGTACGGCCGCGAGGTGATCCTCGAGAACCCGGACTACGAGTTCCTCGACGCCGAGGACGCGGAGGGGATCCACACCGGCCGGATCGTGCCGGTGTACCGAAAGCTCGCCGACCTCTCGTCGCGCATGCAGCGGAGCCTCATCCATCGCGCGCTGGAGCAGCTCGAGCCGCCGCTCGGCGGACCGGTCCCCGCCGCGATCGCCGCGCGCCACGGCCTCGTCGACCGGCTCCGCGCGCTCCTCACGGTCCACTTCCCTTCGCCCGACACCGGGCTCGACGCGCTGGCATCCCGGACGACCCCCGCGCAGCGAACGCTCGCTTTCGAGGAGATCTTCCTGCTCCAGCTGGCGCTGGCCGTGAGGAAGCGCGGCCTCGAGGCGGAGGCGCGAGGGATCTCCTACGAGGTCCCCGACGCGCTCCGGACCAAGCTGGCGCGGCTCCTCCCGTTCCGGCTCACTCTGGCCCAGAAGCGCGTCCTGAGGGAGATCGGGGCGGACTTGAGGTCGCCCCACCCGATGAACCGGCTGCTCCAGGGGGACGTCGGGTCGGGAAAGACGATCGTGGCGCTCCTCACCCTCCTCGTCGCCGTCGAGAACGGCTACCAGGGGGCGCTCATGGTTCCCACCGAGATCCTCGCGGACCAGCACTACCGGAACCTCTCCCGGCTGCTCGACCCCGCGGGGGCCGGCTACCGGCGCGGGCTGCTCACGGGATCCGTCGGCGCCGCCGCGCGCCGGCGGACGCTCGAGGGGCTGAGGACGGGAGCGATCGACCTCGTGGTGGGGACGCACGCGCTGTTCGAGCCCGGGGTCGAGTTCGAGAGGCTCGGCCTCGTGGTCGTGGACGAGCAGCATCGCTTCGGCGTCCTGGAGCGCGCCGCGCTGGCGGGCAAGGGAGCGCGGCCCGACGTCCTGGTGATGACCGCCACGCCGATCCCGCGCTCCTTGGCGCTCACGCTCTACGGCGACCTCGACCTCTCGGTGATCGACGAGATGCCGCCCGGCCGGACGCCGGTGAAGACGCTGATCCGCGGCGACGAGGACCGGGAGAAGGTCTATCAGGGGGTCCGGAAGGAAGTCCTCGCGGGACGGCAGGTCTACGTCGTGGTCCCGCTGGTCGAGGAGAGCGAGAAGAGCGACCTCAAGGCGGCGACCGCCTTCGCCGCCGTCCTGAGGGAGAAGGTGCTCCCCGACCTTCGCGTCGGCCTGCTCCACGGCCGGTTGAAGGGGGACGAGAAGGACGCGGCGATGCGGTCGTTCGCGGCGGGGGAGATCGGGGTCCTGGTGGCGACCACGGTGATCGAGGTCGGGGTCGACGTGCCCAACGCCAGCGTGATGATCGTCGAGCACGCGGAGCGGTTCGGCCTCTCGCAGCTCCACCAGCTCCGCGGGCGGGTCGGCCGCGGGGCCTCCCGGTCCTACTGCATCCTGATGGTCGGCGAGGGGGCGCCGGGCCGCGAGGCGAGGGAGCGGCTCGCGGTCATGGCGGAATCGAACGACGGGTTCAGGATCGCCGAGAAGGACCTCGAGATCCGCGGGCCGGGGGCGGTCTTCGGCACGCAGCAGCACGGGATGACGGACCTGCAGTTCCTGGCGGTCGTGCTCCGGGACCCGGTGCTGCTCGAGGCAGCACGCTCGGAGGCCCAGGAACTGGTGGCGGAGGGGACGGCGGGCCGCGAGCGCGCCGCGCGAATCCTGGGCTCGTTGCGCCCCGGCTGGAAGCGCCGGCTGAGCCTCGCCGGGATCGGGTGACCCGCCGGGCTACGAGCTCGGCTGCTGCATCATCATCAGGAAGTCCTCGTTCGACTTGCTCTTCGAGAGCTTGTCGATGAGGAGCTCCATCGCCTCGACCGTGGACATCTGGCTCAGGATCTTCCTCAGGATCCAGACCTTGTTCAGCTGGTCCTTCGGCATCAGGAGCTCCTCCTTCCGCGTCCCCGAGCGCTCGAGGTCGATGGACGGGAACACCCGCCGGTCGGTGAGCTTCCGGTCGAGGTGCAGCTCCATGTTGCCGGTTCCCTTGAACTCCTCGAAGATCACGTCGTCCATCCGGGAGCCGGTGTCGAT
Organism: Terriglobia bacterium; assembly: GCA_020073205.1. NCBI lineage: Bacteria > Pseudomonadati > Acidobacteriota > Terriglobia > Terriglobia bacterium. Next base: position 5,251 of record JAIQFR010000081.1, on the reverse strand, counting down.
CAGCGCGGTGGCGATGATGGTCAGGGCGCCGCCCTCCTCGATGTTCCTCGCGGCGCCGAAGAACCGCTTGGGGCGCTGGAGGGCGTTGGCGTCGATGCCGCCCGACAGCACCTTCCCCGACGGCGGCTGGACGGTGTTGTAGGCCCGGGCGAGGCGGGTGATCGAGTCGAGCAGGATCACCACGTCCTTCTTGTGCTCGACGAGCCGCTTCGCCTTCTCCATGACCATCTCGGCCACGTGGACGTGCTGCTGCGCCGGCTCGTCGAACGTGGACGCCACGACCTCCCCGGCCACCGAGCGCTGCATGTCGGTGACCTCCTCGGGGCGCTCGTCGATCAGGAGGACGATCAGGAAGACCTCGGGGTGGTTCTTGGTGACCGAGTTCGCGATCGACTGGAGGAGCATGGTCTTGCCGGTGCGGGGGGGGGACACGATCAGGCCGCGCTGCCCCTTCCCGATCGGGGTGAGGAGATCCATGATCCGGCCCGACATGTTCTCGGGCCCCGTCTCGAGCCTCAGGCGCTCGAGGGGGTAGAGGGGCGTCAGGTTGTCGAAGAAGATCCGGTCGCGGAGCTTCTCGGGATCGTCGAAGTTGACCGCGAGCACCTTGATCAGCGCGAAGTAGTTCTCGTCCTCCTTCGGCGGGCGGACCTGGCCCGAGACGGTGTCGCCGGTGACGAGGCCGAACCGCTTGATCTGGGAGGGAGAGACGTAGATGTCGTCCGGACCCGGAAGGTAGTTGTAATCCGGGTGGCGGAGAAAGCCGTAGCCGTCCTGGAGGATCTGGAGCACCCCCTCCGCGAACACGAGGCCGCTCTTCTCCGACTGCGCCTTCATGATCTCGAAGATCAGGTCCTGCTTGCGCATCCCCGCGGCTCCCGAGACGTTGAGCCGCCGGGCGGCCGCGGTCAGGGCCTGGTTCGTCATCCGGTAGAGGGAGTTCAGGTCGATGGCGCGATCGTCGACGCCCTCCTCCGGGGCCGGGGCGATCTCTTCGGGAATCTCCCCGCCGTCGGCGGGCGGAGCGGCGACCTCCTCGCTCACCTCGTTCGGGTGGGAGCGGCGGCCGTTGTCGCGCGCATCGCGCCCTCCGCCGCCGTGACCTCGACGTCCTCGCGGCCGACCTTCAGGCATAAGGCCTCCCGTCCGGCGACACCTCTCCTCGCTCGCCTGCACGGTGGGACCGCTGCGACGAGGACGAGGGCACGCTCAACTCAGGTGAAAGGTCCATCTACAGGCAAGTTCCGGCGCCGATCCGCGCTGCGATGGGGTGATGGATCCAGGGGCGCCGACTATAGCATGCCCGCCGAAGCGGCGTCCAGAACGGGCCGGAGCTTCAATCTCCCCCTCCCCGGCTTCTCTCCGGGAGCCGCCGGATCCCTTCGGAAGGGTGAAGGCGAAGCTCCGACCCTCTGGGCGCCGTCAAGGGCAATCCCCGTTGCCGGGCTGGACGACGCGGGCCTCCCCGGCCGATTCCGAGCCGTAGGAGCTGTTCTCGATCCCGTCGAAGTACTGCACCGCGTAGAAGAACACGTGCCCGGGCGCCGGCATCGCCGTGTCCTCGTGGCCGGCGGTCGTCGTGCTCGTGGTGGCGTGGTCGATGCAGACCACTTGGCCGAGGTCGATGCTCGAGCCGATGACCCTCAGGTTCGCCAGGTCGCCCCGGATCACGTCGTAGTGCTGGGCGCCCTCCACCGGGCCCCAGAGGACGGTGGTGCTGTCACGCCCCGACAGGACCAGGTTCAGAGGCTCCACCGCCACATCTCTCATGTCGTGCGGCACCGTGACCGTCGAGGACGCTTGGGTCGCGTTCCCCGAGCCGTCGGACGCCCGATAAGTCAGGGTGTAGACGCGCCCCGACCCCTGGCCGTCGCGCTCCGCGCGGAGCAGGATCGACACGTCGGGGGTGCCGACGGAAGCGCCCTGGACATCGTCGGTGGTGCTGCCGTCCCCGCCACCCAGCGCGTCATCGGACTCGCTCGAGCTCGCCGCCACGAGCAGGATCGCCGGGCTCGGATCGCACGCGTCCGTCGCGACCACGGTGTCGTCGACGGTCACCATCCTGTGGTTCGGCGGCCACAGCACGGTCGGGCTCGCGACCACCGTGAGGACCGGTGGGACTGTGTCGCGCACGGTGACGGCGGTGTGGCACGAGGTCTGCTGGCCGGCGCTGTCGGTGGCGACGAAGGTCACCGTGGTCGTCCCCAGCGGGTACGTTCCCGAGGCGTCGTGGCCGCCCGAGGTGTGGCTGTTGGTGACGGTCACCACGCCGCAGGCGTCGGACGCGGCCGCCGGCGGCAGCGGCACCCACGCCGATCGGCTCGACTGGCACTCGAGGGTGACCGGACCGGGGCACGACAGCGAGGGCGGGAGGGTGTCCTCGACCCGCACGGTGGCGGCGCCCGTCCCGAATTCCCCGCGGCTGTCCGTCACCCTGAGGCCGATGGTGTGGTCTCCACGGGGCAGGACCACTTGGATCACGGGACCGGAGCCGAGCGGCGTTGCACCGGACCCCGCCGTCTCCTCGGACCATTCGAAGGCGACGATGTCGCCACCGGTTCCGCCGGTGGAGTCCGGGTCCAGCGAGCCGGACCCGTCCAGGACCACGCGCCCGCCGCCCGGACCGTCGCACTCGGTCGTGGATGGGACCGAGATGACCGCGCGCGGCGGGTTGTTGATGATCATCCGGCTCTCGGCGTGGTGCAAGAACTCCAGCTGGGCCCTCACCGGGACCGTGTTCCCGTCCGTCGCGGTGATCTCGAGCCGATACGCGGTGTCGGGTGCCAGCGCCGAGATGTCGGATTCCCTCGGGAGCCGGCCGGCGAACGGGATGGTGAGGGTCCTCCCGCCGAACGATCCCAGCTTGCACGTCACCGAGTCGGCGTCGAAATCGAGTACGGTGATCGTGAAGGCCTCCGGGGTTCCCGCCAATCGCCGGACGCAGACGTTCGCGGGCAGGGTGAGATCGGCCAACGAGACCCACACATCGAAGTCGCCGGTCGGGTCGTCGCAGGCGCCCGGCGCCAGCATGAAGTCGGGATCCCAATCGTCGCAGCCGAGGAACGAGTCCAGGTCGAAGAGGTACGGCGCGCCCAGCGACACGTTAGCGTACCCGATTCCCTTCCTCGAGGGAGGATCCGGGAAGTAGCCCAGCGAGCAGTCGCCCGTCGCGCCCACGTCCTGCAGGACGAAGCCTCCCCCGGAGACGTCGACGAAGCCGATGTCCCCTCGGAGGGGCTCTCCCTGCGGGTCGGAAGCCCAGGCTCGAACGGTGAGGTCGGAGCCCCCGTCCTGCCGGACCCCCGCGAGGACGAGGTCCGGTTGGCAGGCGTTCCCCGATCCGTCCGCGTTCGCGTCCGCCTGGTCGGGATTGGGGGTGACCGGACAGTTGTCGCAGGCGTCGCCGAATCCGTCGCCGTCGCCGTCCTCCTGCAGCGGGTTCGCGGTCCCGGGACAGTTGTCCTGCGGGTCCCCGATCCCGTCGCGGTCGGAGTCGGGGAGCAGCGTCAGCGTCACCGGGACGGTGACGCGGGGAGTGACGGGGTCGTCGCTCGCGACGTCGATCGAGAACGGGTGGATCCCGCGGCGGAGCCAAGGTGCGCCGATCGCGACCGCGACGTCCGCTCGGCCGGAGGGCGGGACCGTCCCGGCCGTCGGCCCGATCACGAGCGGGGGAGAGGGAACGGCGGCCAGGAAGGCGTTCATGATCCTCAGGGCGGCGTCGTCGTCGACGTAGAAGCCGTCCGTCCCCGCGAAGAGCAGGAAGAAGAGCCGGCGCGTCCCCTGGAGCCCGGTGACCGCGTGGTCGTCGTCGTTGGTCCAGTGGGAGAACTCGTGCGAGATCCCGGCGCCCTTCGGGACGATCACCAGGTGGTTGACCGACGGCACGAGCGTGTGGTAGACCCGCTTCAGGTAGCCGCTGTAGACGATCCCTCCGACCTCGGTCTCGAGGACGGTGCCGGTCGCCACGCCGAAATCGTCCGCTCCGAGGTCCCCCTGGATCTCGAAACGGGAGATTCCGCCGAGGTCGGCGGCCAGGACGAACAGCCCCGGAACCTTGCGGGTGAAGAACCTTCCCCCCGGCCCGAACAGCCCGTTGTCCTGGACGAGGTTGTCGGAGTAGGTGATGGGGCTGCCCAGGTCCGTCCCCAACAGGTTCCCCTCGTCGTACATGTGATAGCCGCCGTCGACGATCGACGTTCCCGACTCTCCTCCTGTGAAGTCGAATCGGGAGGGGATCGCTTCCGTCACCGCGGCGTAGTTCGCGTTCAAGGCGGCGAGGATGTCCTCCAGGCCGGCGTCCTCCGAATGGAGACCGAGCGACCAGTGCAGGTCGAGGCCGCCCGCGTTTGCGATCGTCAGAGCCCGAGTCTCCGATTGTCCCTCCAGCAGGCTGTCCGCGATGGACGGGGGCGTCACCACGATCCGGGGCGGAGTCACGCCTTGCCCCACCAGGGCGACACGAACGATCCCCTCGTCGGGATCGTCGCTCGCGATGGTCAAGGTTCCGCCGACCCTTCCCGCCGCCGACGGCGTGAAGGTCACCGAGAGCGGCGCGGACTGGCCGGGGGCGAGGCTCATGCTCCCCGGAGCGGCCGCGAAGGCGGGCTCGTCGACCGCGATCCCGCTCACCGTCAGGTGGTCGGTGCCGACGTTCGCGACGGTCAGCGTGCGCGTCGCGCCGACACCGAGGAACACCTGGCCGAAATCCAGGTCCGCGGGAGACACCTCGATGTCCGGGACCCCGATGACGTGCAGGGCGGTCGGCACGCGGACCTCGGGCTCGTCGGGATCGTTGCTCCGGACGACGACCGCCGCGTTGAAATCACCGGGCGCGAGCCCCGCCGCGTCGAATGTCACCTCGAGGCTCACGCGCTCGCCCGGCGGCACCGTTCCGGATCGAGGCTCGACCGCGAGCCAGCCGGGTCCGAACTCCAGCGCGTTTTCGATCACCTGCTTCAGGACGGCGAAGTCCGTCGGGTTCGACCAGACGCCGTCCGAGGGATCGTTGACGAAGTAGATCAGGATTCCCTTGCCGATCCGCTTGTGGACGAGCACCGGCACGTCGTCCCCGTTCGCCGCCACGGAGGTCGCGGCGAGATCGCGGATCTGGAGCAGGTACTCGGAGGCGTAGACCTCGCCGCTGCCGCGCACCGTGTTGACCACGCCGTGGAGGAAGCCGGTCAGGAGCCCGATGCTGATCGGCAGGTCCATGCCGAGGGTGCGGGCCGAGAGCGCGGACCACGCGCTC
>JAIQFR010000080.1 GCA_020073205.1 Terriglobia bacterium | reverse complement strand
CGGCGCGGAGCGCAGCCTCCGCCCCGCCGAGATCTCCCGAGGCGGCGAGCGCTGACGCCAACGCCGTGTGGACCGCCGGGCTGGCGAGGCCCAGCCGAAGGGCCTCGTTGTATTCCCGGACCGCGCCGGCCGCGTCTCCGGTGCCGTACAGGGCGTTCCCCAGAGCGTAGCGCGCCTCGGCGGCCGACGGCTGGAGCGCGAGGGCGGCGCGGTAGGCCCGGGCGGCCTCCGCCAGTCGGCCGGAGAGGTGCAGGGCGTTGGCCAGGTTCCACTGATTCTCGTAGACACCGGGCGCAGAGCGGGCCGCGGCCTCGAGCTGCGAGAGTCCCGGCTCCCGTCGGCCGCCGGAGAAGAGCAGAGTCCCGCTGAGCGCAAGCGCCGCCGGGTTCTCGGGGTCGGCCCTCAGCACCTGCGTCACCAGCGCCAGCGCGTCCTTGGGCCGGCCCGCACCCACCAGGGATTTCGCCTGCAGGAAGCGGACGTGCTCGGCGACGAGGCGCTTGGGGTCAGGCCGACTCGTTCGCTCGACCTTCGAGGCTCCACCCGAGAGGTAGCCGAGGCTCAGGAGCTTCGCGCGGGCGTCGGAATCCATGGTCTCGCGAGCGGAGGCGTCGGCTCGCCCGAAGCCCTGCTGCACCGACGCGAGCCGGCGCCGCCACGACTCGACGTCCGCGCCCCGGCTCCCGGCCAGGTTCCGGGTCTCGCCGGGGTCCCCCGCGAGCTCGTAGATCTCGGGCTCCGGCGCCTCGATGAACTTCGACGACACCTCCCGCAGCGCATAGGTCGGGGCCCAGCCGTAAACGCGCTCGGCGTAGATCGCCTCGGAGTACGCCGGCTCCCGGTCCGCCAAGCTTCCCCCCCGCGCCGCCCCCGCGAAGCTCCGTCCCTGCGTGCCGGCGAGCGGAGGGAGCGACATCAGGTCGAGCGCGGTCGGAACCAGGTCCACGGCCGACACGAGCCCGTCGAAGCGCCGCCCTTCGGGGATCGCACCGTGCATCCGCAGGATGAGCGGGACGCGAATCGCCGCGTCGTAGAGGAACAGGCCGTGGGTCTCCTCGCCGTGCTCTCCCAGACTCTCGCCGTGATCGGCCGTCACCACGACGAGGGTCCGATCGAGGAGGCCTCGCCTCTTCAGGTCGTCCAGAAGCCTGCCGAGTTCCGCGTCGGCGTAGGCGATCTCGCCGTCGTAGGGACGGTCGGCGAACCGCGACGCGTAAGGGGGTGGGGGAGTGTAGGGATGGTGCGGGTCGTAGTAGTGGACCCAGAGGAAGAAGGGCCCGCCGCCGATCCGGTCGAGCGCGGCGATGGCGGCATCGGTGACCTCCGACGCCGGGCGCTCGACGATCGGACGGTAGACGGCGAGGGCTCCTTCCACCGCCGGCCGGCGCCGCGCTCCCGGCTCGTCGTAGTGGTCGAACCCCTGGTCGAGACCCAGCGACCCCGACAGGACCAGCGAACCGACCACGGCGGCGGTGGAGTACCCCTGCCCCTTGAGGTGCTCCGCCAGGGTCGTTTCCACGCCGGGGAGCCGGAAATCCGCGTTGTCCCGCACGCCGTGGCGGGGCGGGTAGAGCCCCGTGAGGATCGAGACGTGCGACGGGAGCGTGAGCGGCGCGACCGCAACCGCGTGCTCGGCGAGCATTCCCTCGGCCGCGAGCCGGTCGAGCCTGGGAGTCTCCGCGCGCTTGTACCCGTAGCAGCCGAGCCGGTCGGCCCGCGTGGTGTCGAGGGTCACGAGGAGGAGGTTCGTTCTCACCTCGGCCGCTCGGCGGGAGGATCCTCCGCAGCCGGCGCTCGCGAGCACGAGCGCCGTGCCGACGAGGGAGATCGCGGTGGTTCGGATCGGGATCATGACGGTCCAGGTTATCCCAGCCCCCCCAGGGAATCCACGGTGCTAGCGATCCCGGGGTTTCGCCGCCGCGGCGCCGGCGGTCACCGGCTCGCCGTCCTCGAGGAAGGCTCGAAGGAAGAACCCGAAGTCGTCGCCGACCTTGCAGCTCTTCACGATCACCGCGTTTTCTCCTGCTTGCAGCCTCACCCTGGCGATCCGTTCCGCCAGGTGGGAGCCCGTGGGCTTGAGATCTCCGAGGAGAAGCGGGGGGCCTCCCGGCCGCCCTGGAGGCGGGTGGCGGTACGGCGAGGCCTCCAGGACGACCTGGCCATTGAAGTAGGCCTTGATCTCGTCATCGGTGGTGAAGGCCAAGGTGGCGTCGGATGATGTGCCCGACCGAACGGTCGCCTCTGCGACCGCGCACGCGTCCGGGGCGAACGCGGGCACGGCGAGAGCGCGATCCAAGTCGACGAACCCCGGAGCGCCGGAGAGCTCGATCCCTACGGCAGCCGGTCCCTGGGCATCGGGGGCACCGTCTCGCGCGACGGCCGGCGCACCGGGCTCCGCCCCCACCGGCACGTCGAGGAGCCTCCGCGCCGGGTCGGGATACCAGCCGGTGACCCGCCAGTCGCCGACCAGCGTGCCGTCGTCGTCGAGGCGAAATACCGAGGCCGTGCGATCCTCGTACTCGAGCCGGAACCGGGGATCGCGACGAGCCATCCACAGGAAACGCCGGTCCTTGGCGATCGCGCACACGAAGCGGCACCGGAACGTCCGGCGGATGGGAGTGAACAGGTCATCGACCCTGCCGACGGCCACGTCCACCCACAGCCGGTACCTCGCCGGATCGGTGACGTACATCAGGATCGAATCCCAGCCGACGAGGCAGCGAAGCTGGGGGTTGAAGAAGAAGATCTCCGCGTAGTCGTCCATCCAGGGGTGGAAGACCGTTTCTCCCGAGGGGACGTTCGCCTTCATCCACGTCGAGGCGCCGGCGAGCTGCGAGCCTTCCTCCGCAGCGGCGGCGTCTCTGTCGGTCTTGAAGTTGCTGGCCAGGAGTCCGGCGGCCAGCAGGACGCCGAGGCCGAGCGACGCCACGGCGAGCCGGCCGGGAGCGGGAGGCCGCGCGGCCTCCTGCGGAGGTCCGTCGCGCGCGTCCCTCGCCGCGACGGCGGCCAGGAGCAGCGTGAACGGCGCCCACATCTCCGCGAGGCGCTGGCTCATCTTGGTGAGCGCGAGGAACCCGAAGGACATCACGAGGAGGGTCCGTGCCTCGGCGGAGACCTTCCGGGCGCGCGAGAGGAGGTAGACCGCCGCCGCGAGCGCCACAAAGACGCCGGCGTTGCTCAGCAGAAGATCGGCGGACGACTGCGGCCCGACCTCGCTGACGGGACGAAGGTCCGATCGCCCCGACCACGCCGCCCAAAGCACCCGGAAGTTGAGGTCCCACCAGAGACGGAGGTTGTACGGGACGAACGGGTTGACGAGGCACCCCGCCGCGGTGCCGGAGAGCGTGGCGAGGGTCATGCGGAAACGGGACCAGCGACCTCCGTCGGCCGCGCCGGGTCGGTGCAGATCGTGGAGGAGCGCCGCGCAGGGGAGGAGGTGGAACGAGACGTGGGTGTTGGCGTACACCGCCGCCAAGACGAACGCCCAGCCCACCCGCCCCAGCAAGATGGCGCCGGTGCCGGCGAGGGCGACCGACAGCGCGAGCACCAGCGACCGGGTGAAGGTGAGCCTGTAGAGGAAATCCGACGAGCAGGCGATCAGCGCGAAGCTGAAGAACAGGGCCCAGGGCACCTTGAGGCGTCGCAGGACCACGTAGAACGTCGCCATCGCCAGCGAGGCGAAGAAGATCGCGGCGAGCCGGGCGCCGAGCAGCAGGTCGCCGAAGGTGAACGGGATCAGGAAGACGTGGTACAGGAACTCCTTGTCCGCGAAGTGCTCGCGGAGAAACGTCTCCTGCCAGACGGGGAACGAGCGCGAGGGCCCATGCTCCCTAAGGACCTCGGCGTACCGGATGTTGAAGTAGCCGTCCCCGCAGTAGATCGGCGGGCCGGCGAACCGGATCGCCCCCACGAGCACGGCCGTGCCGACGACGACCAGCACCAGCGCGGGGAGGCCCGATCGCGCGCGGTCTCTCAAAGCTCAAGCGCCCCCGCGTGACCGGCTGCGGTCACCCTGCCGTGGTGAGCAGGCGGATTGCGACGGTCCCCGATTCTACCCGGTCCGGGCGACCGCGGGCAACGACGGGGGCCGCGGCGGGGACTGGCGGGCGCGGCGATTCCGGCGGAACATGGCTGGGACGTCGAGGAGGATCCGCCATGGAACGACTCGATGGACCGCCGGTCGGCGACCCCAGTCTCGCCGGCATCGCCCGCCTGAGGGAGAAGCTCCGCCTGTCGACGCCGCTCATCGCGGTGTACGACGCGCGCCCGTCCGATGCGTTCGAGCCTCTCGTCCGGGCCGGGGGCACCGCGTGCTGTTTCTCCTACTACGGCCGGTGGCTCGCCGGGGAGACGCTGGTCCTCGAGCGGGACCACGGCGGTTGCCCGGGCGCGCACCGCGCGCTGGGACTGGAGAAGCAGTATCCGCCCTACATGGCCCACTTCCTGACCGACGGTGCCGGGGCGCCCAAGGGGGAGGGGCTCCGCGCGAGCCCCGAGATCGCCCAGGCGATCCTCGACGCCGCGCACCCGCCGGAGATCACCGCCGACACGGTCCTCATCGGACCGCTCCTCCTGGGCCAATGGGAGACGGTGAAGAGCGTGACGTTCTTCGTCGATCCGGATCGGCTGGCGGCCGTCATGACGCTGGCCGGCTATTGGTCGGCGACCGACGTCGCCTATGCGCCGTTCGGGTCGGGGTGCAGCTTCCTTCGGCGCGCCCTCGACGGAGGCCCCGACGAGCGGGCCGTGGTCGGCGCGACCGACATCGCCATGCGGAGGTACTTGCCGCGGGACATCCTGACGCTCACCGTCGGCCCGACCCACTTCGCGAAGATGCTCACCGTGCCGGAGGACAGCTTCCTCTATCGCTCGTGGTGGAACGACCTGCTGGACGTTCGGAACAGGGGCCGGACGAGCTAGGACGGAGCGGTCGGGACCGAAGCCTCGGGCCGTCGTCTGATACGATCCACGTTCATCTTCATCGATGCGTCGGCCCTCGTCCGCCCCCCCGGCCCGGGAGCTGGACGCTGGTGAGGCGGCGTCTTCCCGAAGGTGGTGCTCGTGGCGCTCCGGTTCTTTGCCACCGCGTCCCGCGGGACCGAGAGGGTCCTGGCGGACGAGCTAGGGGAAATCGGGATCCGGGCGATTGAGGAGCGGCGGGGGGGCGTGGCGTTCGGCGACACCCTCGAGGACGCCTACCGCGCCTGCCTCTGGTCGCGCGTGGCGAGCCGGGTCCTCCTTCCCCTCACGGTCTTCGAGGTCGACGGGGCGGAGGCCCTCTACCAGGGCGTCCACGCCGTCGACTGGATCGACCACGTCGGCCCCGAGAGGACGATGGCCGTGGACGTCGCGGGAGGCGACTCCCCGGCGGGCCCGCCCCACTTCGTGGCGCTCAAGACCAAGGACGCCGTCGTCGACCGGGTGCGGGAGGCGGAGGGAGCGAGGCCGGACGTCGACACCGCCCGCCCCGATCTCAGGGTCAACGTGCACCTTGCGGGCGCGCGGGTCACGGTGAGCCTTGACCTCGCCGGGGGGAGCCTGCACCATCGCGGCATCGATCGCGCGGGGGCGGCGGCGCCGCTCAAGGAGAACCTGGCCGCGGCGCTGCTTCGGATCGCGGGATGGCCGGCGCTCTCAGCTCTCGCGCCGATGCTCGACCCGCTCTGCGGGTCGGGGACGATCCTCATCGAGGCGGCGTGGATGGCCCTCGACGTGGCGCCCGGCCTCGAGCGGGAGCGGATCGGCGCCGAGGGATGGCGGGGGCACGACAGTGCGCTCTGGGACCGCCTTCGCGCGGAGGCGCGGGACCGGCGCGAGGCAGGGCGCGGGCGAGCCGTGCGCATCGCCGGCTCCGACGCCTCGAGGACGGCGGTCAAGACCGCCCGGGAGAACCTGGAGCGTGCCGGCGTCGCCCGGCACGTCCGGGTGGAGCTCGAGGATCTCCGCCGGGCGGAGGCCCCGTGGCCCGACCCGGGCCTCGTGGTCACGAACCCGCCGTACGGCGCGCGCCTCGGTGAGGCGGGGGAGCTCGGGCCGCTGTACGAGCTTCTCGGCGACGTGCTGAAGCGGCGATTCCCTGGCTGGACCGCGTGGGTGCTCTCCGGCAATCCCGCGCTCGCGAAACGGATCGGCCTCAAGCCCGCGTCGAGGCACATCCTGCACAACGGGCCGATCGAGTGCCGGCTCCTCGAGCTGCCGATCGCCGGCCCGCCGGTCTCGGGCGAGCGCGGACCGGCGTGGCGCAAGCCGAGCGAGGAGGCGGGCGCGCTCGCGAGGAAGCTCGTCAAGAACCGGCGCGACCTCGCCCCATGGGCGGAGCGGCTCGGCCTCACCTGTTACCGGCTGTACGACACCGACATGCCGGAGTACAACCTCGCGATCGACTGGTACGACGGTGCCGTGCGGGTCGAGGAGTACGCGCCTCCGCGCAAGGTCCCGGTGGAGGCGGCAGAGCGGCGCCTCCGCGACGCGCTCCTCGTCGTGCCGGAAGCGCTCGGCGTCGATTCCGCCGACGTCGTGCTGCGGGTCAGGCGGCGGCGCGTCCCGGGGGAGCAGCACGAGCGTCGCGACGACCGGGGGCGGTTCCGCGAGGTCCGGGAGGGCGATCTCCGTTTCTTGGTCAACCTCACGGACTACCTGGACACCGGCCTATTCCTGGACGACCGCCTCCTGAGGCGACGCGTCCGGGAGCGGGCGGCGGGACGCGACTTCCTGAACCTCTTCGCCTACACCTGCGCCGCCACCGTCGCCGCGGCGGCCGGGGGGGCCCGCACCACCACGAGCGTCGACCTCTCTAACGTCTATCTCGCCTGGGGACGCCGGAACCTCGCGCTCAACGGGCTCGAGGCGCCCCGCCATCGCTTCGTGCGCGCGGACGTCGTGCGGTGGCTGGCGGCAGGGGGCGAGCGGCACCGCTACGACCTGATCCTGGTCGCACCGCCGACGCATTCGAGGTCCAAGGGGATGGCGGCGGAGTTCGACGTCCAGCGGGACCACGCGACGCTGATCGCCCGCTCTGCCCGCCGGCTCGCACCCGGCGGCGAGATGCTGTTCAGCACGAACCTCAGGGGATTCGTCCTCGACGAGGCGGGGATCCCCGAGGTGGCGGCGCGGGAGATCACCGAGGAGATGACTCCCCCCGACTTCGCGCGACGCCCGCGGCTCAGGGCGTGGGAGCTTCGCGCGGGGAGCCGGCACCCTCGCTGAGCCCGGGCCCGTCGAAGGGGAGCCTACTCCCTGCAGATCGTCGCGTCGGCGAAGGCGGGGTTGACGAAGTGGATCACGGCACAGTCGTTCGCGACGGTCACGGTCGCGAACTGTCGACCCTGGACGGAGATCGCCCCGGTCAGCGCGGTTCGGTCGAGCACGTAGTCCACGTTCACACCGGACGGCGTCTGCACGAACACGGAGATGAGGATCGTCGTGAGCCGGACCGTCGCCGAGGAGGGCGTGCCGCCCGTCGGCGTGACCCCGAGGTCCAGCTCGAGGCTGTGATCGGTGAGCTGCCCGCTGCCGCTGATCACCGCGGTGCCGGTGAGGTTCCAGGTCGCCGCCTCTCGCGTGTTGGAGACCGTCGCCGAGAGGGCGACCGCGAACTTCGTCCCGGAGGCGGGCTGGTCCGCTGCGACCGTCACCGTCAGCGTGCCGCTGATCGTCGTCGCCAGGCCGTCGACGCTCCGCGTCCCGGAGAAGGCGAGGGTGGCGACGCCGACGTCGGACACCGAACAGGTCCCCGTGATGCCGTCGCCCAGATCGAAGGTCGGATTGCACGTGGGCACCGTCGCCGTGGGGGCGGGGGCCTGGGCGCGGGACAGGGCGGCGGCGGTCCCGACTTGGCCCAGGAGCTCGCCGGCGACCGTGCGGGCCCCGTCCGCCATCGGCACGGCGACGAGCACGACGGGCGCCGATTCCCGGACGCCGGTCTCGGCCTGCTGGTCGCTGGTTCCCGAGACGTCGTCCGAGCGGCAACCGGAAGCCACGAGCGCGAGCCCGGCCAGGCCGGCCAGGGCCCATGTCGAACAGGATCGATGCTTCATGGGCGACCCTCCTCGCCCCAGTCCGGACGGGGCCTCGCGGATCCCAGTTAGATTCTGGGCCCTCGGGGGCTCGGGGTCAATTCGAACTTGGTGATCGGGTGACAATCGTCGCCGCTCCCGAAACCCCTCGGCAACGCCTGCGTAACCACGTAGCCGAGGCGGGCAACGTAGGAGGGTCGAGATGAGACAGCGATTCTGGATCGGCGCCGTGATCGCCGCCGTCGCGCTGACGACGGCTTGGGCCCAGAGCCCGCCGCCCGGCGCCCCGTCCGGCGACAAGCGGCCGTTGGCGTCGCTTCCCTACACGCCGGGCATCGACGTCTCGGCCATGGACCGTTCCGTGGATCCCTGCGCGGACCTCTACGCCTACTCCTGCGGGGGGTGGATGAGGAACAACCCGATCCCGCCCGACCAGGCCCGATGGACCGTCTACGACAAGCTCGAGGACGAGAACCAGCAGTATCTCTGGGGCCTCCTGGCCGAGGCCGCCGCACTCGATCCCTCCCGCACGCCGGTCCGCCGGACGATCGGGGACTTCTTCGCCGCCTGCATCGACGAAGACGCGGTGGAGAGCGTCGGTGCCGCGCCCCTCGAGGAGCCGCTCGATGCGATCGCCGCTCTCCGGTCCAAGGACGAGATCGCCGGCGTTCTTGCCCGCATTCACCTGAGCACGGGCGGCACGTCACTGTTCGGATTCGGCGCGGACCAGGACCCGAAGGACTCCGAGCAGGTCATCGCGTTCGCCTACGCCGGCGGGCTCGGCCTTCCGGACCGCGACTACTACGTGAAGAGCGACCCGAAATCGAAGGAGACGAGGGCCCGATACGAGGCCCACGTCCGGAAGATGCTGGAGCTTTCGGGGGAATCCTCGGCGACCGCGGCCGACGGGGCGCGCGTCGTGCTCAGGATCGAGACCGCGCTGGCGAAAGCATCGCTCACGAGGGTGGAAAAGCGCGATCCGTACCGGGTCTATCACAAGATGAAGGTCTTGGACCTCGAGGCGCTCACCCCGGCCTTCCGCTGGAGCGCGTACCTCGGCGGGATGGGTGTGCCGGGAGTCGACGTGCTCAACGTCACCGAGCCGGAGTTCTTCAAGGCGCTGGAGAAGCGGCTCAAACGCGACAGCCTCGACGACTGGAAGAAGTACCTGCGCTGGCATCTCGTGAAGGACCGGGCGCCCTACCTCTCCTCCGCCTTCGTGAAGGAGAACTTCGCCTTCTACCGAGGCTACCTGCGCGGGGTGAAGGAAATCCAGCCGCGCTGGAAGCGCTGCGTGTCCTGGGTCGATCGCGACCTCGGCGAGGCCCTCGGACAGGTCTTCGTCGAGAAGACGTTCTCGCCGGAGCTCAAGGAGCGGACGCTCGACATGGTGCGGCGGATCGAGGCGGCGATGGAGGCCCGCGTCAAGGGGCTCGCGTGGATGAGCGAGCCGACCAAGAAGCAGGCGCTCGCCAAGCTCGCCGGCATGCGGAACAAGATCGGCTACCCCGACACCTGGCGGGACTACGGCGCGCTGGAAGTCACGCGGGGCGACTTCGTGGGCAACGTGACGCGGGCCGCCGCGTTCGAGTCGCGGCGCCAGCTGCGCAAGATCGGGAAGCCGGTGGACCGGAACGAGTGGGGGATGACCCCGCCGACGGTGAACGCGTACTACAACCCGTCGATGAACGACATCAACTTCCCGGCGGGGGTCCTCCTCCCGCCGCTCTACGACCCGAGGATGGACGACGCGCCGAACTACGGCAACACCGGCGGGACGATCGGCCACGAGCTGATCCACGGCTTCGACGACGAGGGGCGGAAGTTCGACGCGAAGGGGAATCTCCACGACTGGTGGACCGAAGCCGACGGAAAGGAGTTCGAGAAGCGGGTGAGCTGCGTCGCGGACCAGTACGCGCAGTACGTGGTGGTGGACGACATCAGGATCAACAGCCGTCTGACGCTCGGCGAGGACGTCGCCGACCTCGGCGGGCTGATCCTGGCCTACGCCGCCTGGAAGGGCGCGGAGGCCGGGAAGACCCTCGAGGCGTCGGACGGTCTGACCCCCGACCAGAGGTTCTTCGTGGGCTTCGCCCAATGGGCCTGCGAGAACGATCGGGACGAGAACAGGCGGCTCAACGCGCTCACGAACCCGCACTCGCCGGGGATTTACCGGATCAACGGCGTCGTCGCCAACATGCTGGAGTTCCGCGGCGCGTTCTCGTGCAAGCCCGGCCAGCCGCTGGTGCGGGAGCAGGTCTGCGGCGTGTGGTGAGGACGGTCGGGGCGAGGTCCGCGCCGAATGGACGGACACGGCCGTCCTCGCCCCCCTCAGCTTTCCTCCCGGGCTCGGACGATCAGCGAGCATGGAACGGGATTCGCCGGGATCTCCATCCGTAGGAACTGGATCTCCGCCACCCGGTACGCGACGATCAGGAGCAGCCCGCCGCCCACCCAGGCCGCCACGGTGCCGAGGGCGCTGCGACCCAGCTCCCATGTCGGGATCTCGACGAAGGCCCGCACGAGCCAGGGTCGGGCGAGATGGGCCATCGTCGTGACCAGTTGGACCGGCAACGGCAGGATGAGGAGCCCCATGCCGCCCCAGTGGATCGCTCGGCGTGCCTTGTCGGGGATCGTCGAGCGGTACGCGCGGAACAGCGCGGCGACGAGGAGCAGCCAGGGCACGACGACGAGCGTCATCAGCACCGGGAACGCCGGCCCCGAGCGGGGGGAGAGGCCCGGGCGCTCCGCGCGGATGGGGAGGCCCGGAGCCCGCCCCACGATGCTGCCGTCGGGGAGCGTCGCCAGCCAACTCCGCTCGACCTCCTCGATAGGGAGCGGCAAGCCGTAGATCGCCTCCGAGGCCCGGCTGATCTGGAGCGCCACGAACCTCGCTGAGCATCCCGGCGGCGTGCTGTACGGCGACCAGATCACTCCCCGGCCGCCGCGCAGGAGCGGCTGCCGGTCCGCGGGGTGCGATTCGCCCCAGGGCGACAGGATCTCCGGCGCCCGGCCGTCGAACGCGAGCCGGTGGATTCGCAGCGGCACCGTCACCGACCAGCGGCCGGTCTGCTCGTCCTTGAGGAAATCCACGAACTCCGCGCGAACCCCGAAACGCGACTCCACCAGCGCACCCGCGCTCCAGGCTGCGGCGAAGGCGATCGCGCCGGGCAGAACCAGCCCGGCGAACAGGGCCCGCCGCGAGAGCGGAAGCGGGTCCAGGTCCTGGAGAAGGGCCAGCCTGGGCATGACGAAGCTGAAGAGCATGTAGCTGGCCAGCGGGATGTAGACGTATCGGAGGTCCCTGAGGTCGCCGTCGTCCCTCCAGGGCGTGAGCGCCCCGCCGAGGAACAGCCCGAGCAGGACGATGAGAGAGTAGACGATCCATTCCTTCACCCCCGACGTCAGGCAGCGGAACGCCGCGAGCCGGACGCTCCACGGCACGCGGCCGGGGGGGCCGACCGCCTCTCCGGGATCCGTTGCGGTCGGGCCTTCCGCGCTGCGGGAGCGTCCGTCGGCGGGGTCGCGAGGCACGACCACGAACGCCTCTGGCACGGACCGGAAGCCGCGGACGAAGGCCGCGGCGGCCAGCGCGAGCGGGACGAGCGCCCCGGCGGGTCCCGCCCCGCTCAGTGCCGCCAGGAGCGCGATCACCCCCAACAACACGAGGAGATTCCACGCATCGTGAGCCCTGGAGTCGGGGATGCGGGCGAGCGAGGGCTTGGGCAGCTGCAGCAGGACGGCCGCGAGCAGCATCCCGCTCTCGAGAAGGAGCCCGAGGCCCGGAAGGCCCGGGCACCGCACGTCGATGCCGCCGACCGTCCCGGTGGGGAGGGCGGCGATCCCGACGCACCACGCCACCAGGAGGGTTCCCGCCAGCGCGACCGCGGCCAGGTGGGCGAGCCAGATCCGCCGCGCCGAGATCGGGAGCGCCAGGTCGAAGACGCGGCACCGCGCCTTCCCGCCGCCGAGCACGAGGTAGAGAGCGAAGGTGAACCCGCCGACCAGCACGACCAGGATCGGGGGGACCTGGACGTGCCGCTTGAGCGCGAGAGCCGTCACGAGCCCCGTGAAGACGCCCGCGTTGAGGCCCAGGATCAACCCCCAGTATGGGAGGCTCCGCCAGGCGTCGTCGTGGCGGATACGGGCGAGCATCATGGCCGACCCCCGGCCAGCTCCACGAACATATCCTCGAGCGGGATCGCCCGGCAGGGAATGTCGGGAAGGCCCAGCTCCTCCCGGAGCGCCGTCCGGGCCTCGACGGGGGACAGCCGCAGGATCGCATGCCAGGCGTCCGGCCGCTCGCGCACGCCGAGACAGCCGCCGAGCGCCAGGAGGCGCCCCCGGTCGGCCATCGCCTCTCTCGGCACCATCGCGAGCGCGAATCCCTCCCTGAGCTCGTCGAGGCCGTTGTCGATCAGGACCCTTCCGCCATGGATCATGACGATCCGGTCGGCCATGCGCTCGACGTCGCTCATGTAGTGCGAGGAGAACAGGATCGCGGTTCCCGACTCGTTGAGGAGCCGGATCGACGTCTCGAGGAACTCCCGGCGCGCCGCGGGGTCGAGGCCGCTCGCCGGCTCGTCGAGCAGGAGAAGCTCGGGCCGGTGTGCCACGGCGCAGAGCAGCGCGGCGCGGCGCACCTGCCCCTTGCTGAGCGTACGGATTCTGGCGCGACGCGACAGCTCGAACCGGTCCATGAGGTCGCGCGCCATCGCGTCGTCCCAGGTGGGGTACAGGCCGCGGTGGAGGTCCACGACTTGGCCGACGGTGAAGAACGGCGGAAGGATCTGGTCCTCGGCGACGTAGCCCACCCGACGCTTCACCTCCACGGGATTCTCGCGCGGGTCCATCCCGAGCACCCGCACCTTTCCGCCCTGAGGCTCCATCATGCCCATGGCGATCCGGATCAGCGTGGTCTTCCCGGCCCCGTTCTTCCCGAGGAGCCCGACCACCTCGCCGGGCAAGAGCGAGAAGCCGACCCCGCGGAGCACGTCGGAGCCACGGGTGTACGCGCGGTGGATGCCATCGAACTCGAGCGCCTTCATGGCTCCATTCCTTTCTGCATCTCGTGGAGCAGGTCGAGAACGTCCGCGAAGGGGACCCCGCTGAGCGCGGCCTGGGAGAGCAGGCGCTGCCCCGCGTCGCGCAGACGCTCCAGCTTCTCCTCCGGCGGCCGCTCCGGGAGGCCTTCGCTCACGAAGGTCCCTCGACCCCTCTGCGTCTCTATCAGGCCCTGTTGCTCCAGCTCGTCGTAGGCCTTCTTCACGGTCAGGGGCGCGATCACGAGGTTCTCCGCCAGATCCCGGTGGGAGAGCAGCTTGTCCCCGGGCCTCAGCCGGCCGCCGGCGATGGCGTCGGTGACCTGGCGGACGATCTGCCGGTAGATCGGGAGCTCGTCCCCGGGGTGGACGTGAAGCTGCATCGCTATCCTCGACGCGGCTCGTTTTCGCCGCCGGCCGTGCACGCGGCGACCGGAGCGCCTCGGCGGCCCCGAACGCGCGCCGCGACGATCGTCAGGTCGTCCGCGCGCTCGCCGCCGCTGAAGGCCTCCGCCTCGTCCGAGATCGCGCGGACGAGCGCGCCGGCGCGCAGCTCGCGATGCGCCTCGATCGCGGCGATCAGGCGCTCGTCGCCGAAGGCCTCACCACCCGCGCACGTGGCCTCCGTCGCGCCGTCGCTGACCAGGAGCAGGAGGTCACCGGGCGAGAGCGGGATTTCGCGGGTGCCGCACGTCCAGCGGTCGAACATCCCGAGGACCGTGGCGGTCGGGCGCAGGCGCTCGACACGGAGGCCGGGGCGCAGCAGCACGGGCGGAACGTGGCCGCAGTTCGCATACCGGAAGCGTCCCGACGCCTCGTGGTATTCGCCGACGAACAGGCTCGCATAGTGCTCGGGGGCCGTGCACTCCAGGAACAGGCGGTTCACGGAGACCAGCAGCCGCTCGAGGTCGCCGCCGGCCAGCGCATAGTGGCTGCGGAGGCTCGCCTGCAGCGTGGCCATCATCAGCGCGGCCGGAACTCCCTTTCCCGAGACGTCTCCCAACACGAGGGCGACGCGTCCCGGCGCGGCCTCGATGAAGTCGTAAAAATCGCCTCCAACACCTCGCGCAGGGAGGCTGAGTCCGGCACACTCGAGCCCGCCGGGCCTTGGCACCAAACTGGGGAGAAGGCGGGACTGAACGCGCCGGGCGGAGCGCATCTCGTCGAAGTGGGTCCAGCCGGAACCGGCCGATTCCGTTGAAGCGCCGTACGCCATGGGTCCCTCCACCTCATGTGACCATGTGACATATAACACTATATCACTATAATTCGAGACGTCAAGAAGTTTCTTGCGAGGGCGGGGCGGTGATGGGAACGGCGTGGGTGGAGGCAGAATAAAAAGGGGCGCCTCCGAAGAGGCGCCCCAGAGCGAATTCGCCCGTTGATGCCGGGACTAGAAGCGGCGATTCCCGCCGCGGCCACGACCGCCGCCGCCGCCACCACCGAAGCCGCCGCCGCCGCCGCCGCCGCCCGTGCGCTCGCGCGCCTCGTTCACGGTCAGCGCTCGGCCACCGAAGTCGAACCCGTTGAGGTCCCGGATCGCGCTGTCGGCATCCTCGTTGCTGCCCATCTCGACGAAGCCGAAGCCACGAGGACGGCCGGTGTCGCGGTCGGTGACGAGCTTGACCTCGCTGACCGTGCGGCCGCCCTGGGCGAAGAGGTCGCGGATTTGGTTCTCGTCCGCGCTGAAGGGGAGGTTGCCGACGTAGAGTCTGGTACCCATGTCTCGAACTCCTGGCGCTCCTTGTGGCGCCGTTCTCGGGTTCCGGCCGCCGACCCGATCCGACGGGTCGGACGCTCGTGCCTCAGCACGTCATCGGCTTCGGCACGTCATACTTTCGTTTCTGTACGAGAGGATGCCGACCAGAACCTGTCAACAGAATAGGCGAGCCCCGGCGTCGTGTCAAGTGGGACCTCCGCTCGCCTCCCGGTGGTTTGACAGGAAAAGGGATCTGTGCGATAAAACAGGAGTGGGATAGTCCACTATTCAGTCTGGGCGAACCGGAGGGATGACCGGGACGGCGCGATTGCCAAGCTAGCGCTCCAGCCCGTCGGCTCCGGTGGGATCGCAACTCGCAGGGTCCGCTGACCCGCGGAGGAGAGTTCACATGAATCGCCGGAGTCTAGCTGTTGTCGCGCTTCTCGTCCTTTCCGTCCTGGTCACGTCGCTGCCGGCCCTCGCTCAAAGCTCGGGTGCGACGATCACGTCCAACGTCCCGTTCGAGTTCAACGTGGCCGGAAAGTCCTTCCCGGCCGGGGAATACCGGGTCCTGAATCAACCCCGTCAGGTGCCCGCGCTGCGGCTCCAGAGCGTGGACGGAAAGCTCAACGCCGCCCTGTCCCCGATCACCCGGCTCGCCCGGCAAAGTTCGGGCGAAGCCCCGAAGGGGAGCCTGGTGTTCGACATGGTCGACGGGAAGCACTTCCTCTCGGAAGTCTGGATGCCCGGCCAGGACGGGTACCTGGTGCACGTGTCGAAGACCGAGGAGCAGCACGTGGTCGTTGACGTGAAGCAGTAGGCGGCACGCCGCGATCGTCCTCCGGCGCACGGCGCCGGCGGATCAAGAGCGCAAACACCCCGCGCCGGCCCGGCCTCACCCTCGGAGGCCGGCCGGCGCGGTCTTTTTTTGCCTCTGCCATCGTTTCCCGCGTGCAACCCTCGTCCCGACCGATCCGAGTCCACCTGCTAGCATGCCCCGAGGTTCCCGCCCCCTCCGGCACGGACCGGAGGCACCACGCCATGGGGCAGCCGCAGCAAGCTCGGTCCGGATCGGCATGGTTTCACGTGATGAACCGCGCCGAGGGGCCTGCCACCCTGCTCCGGCGACCCGGCGACGGCTCGACCTTCCTCGATCTCGTCGGCGATTTGGCCGCCCTGTCGAGGCTGGAGGTCCACGGGTACTGTCTCCTCGAGCGGCACTACCACCTCCTCGTCCGGGCCGCCGAGGCGGTGCTCGGCGAGGCGATCCGCCGCTTCGAGCGGGCATGGGCCGAGGTCCCGCCGTGCGGCCAACGGCCGGGCGCGGCTCTTCGCCTGACCGCGAAGCCCCGCCTGCTTCCCGTCCAGTCGGGGAGACACCTCGCCGAGGTCAGCCGGTACATCCACCTGAACCCGTTCGAGGCCGGGCTCTCCTTCAGGCCCGAGGACTGGCCCCACTCGAGCTATCGAGGCTACCTCGGCGACCTCGGGGCGCCGGGGTGGCTGCGCACGGAAGCGGTCCTGGCCCGTTTCGGCTCGATCGGGGCACGGCACCGGTATCGCTCCTACGTCGAGGCCGGAATGGACCCCGGGACCCGCGATGCGGACGGACGTCCGCGCTGGAAAGCGCTCTTCCGGGAGGGCTCGCTGGCGGAGGATCTCGCGTGGCGCGTGGAGCCGCTCCTCCCGCCCGCTCCTTGCTCGGCCGATTCGCGGCGCGGTGGCCCGAGCCCTTCCCTCGGCTCGCTCGCCCGGGCGGTCGCCGAGGCGTTCGGGACGAATGCCGCTGCGATCCGCGCGGAGCGCCGAGGGGGAAGTCCCGCCGTGGCCCTGGCCCGCGGCGCCGTCGTCCACGCCGCGCGCATTGCTGGATGCTGCCGGCTGAGCGATGTCGCCGCGTACTTGGGCTACGCGTCTCCCCGTGCCGCGGCGGTTGCCGCCTCCCGCGTCGAGCGGGCCCTTGCGACCGACCCCGCGCTGGCGTCGCGCCTCGCCAGGGTGCTCGCGTCCGATGATGCCTTGCGAGCCGCGGCGTGCTCAATCGATGACGTGTCCTCGTAGGCGCCGGGTGGGCGTGCCCCGGTGGGGTAAAATACCGACCTCCGGCTGAATTCGACATGGTGACCCCTGCTGTCTCCCGCGCGCTTCTGCTCGTCGCCGCCGCGGCACTCGGCGCGGCTCAGGAGAAGCCGCGCCCCTCGGGGCTGACCGAGCACGTCAACGTGGATCTGGTCCAGCTCAACTTCCTGGCCACCGATCGGAAGGGAAGGCCCGTCAGCGACCTCCGAGCCAACGAGGTCGAGATCTCGGAAGGAGGCGTGCCCCAGGCGGTGGCACTGCTCCAGCGCTATTACCTCCCCAAATCGGCGTCCGGGGAGCCGGGGAGCGCGGTCCCGCCGCCCGAGCCTCTCGCTCCCGCGCCGGCTCGTTCGGTCACACCGGGGCGCTGGATCGCCTTGGTGGTGGACAACTACGCAACCACGACCCCCACGGCGATCCGAGCCATCGAGGCCCTGCGCAAGTTCCTGGAGACCGGCCTCGCTCCGGGCGACCAGGTCGCCCTGATCCACTTCGCGGGGAAGATCGACGTCCTCCAGGGGTTCACGACCGACAAGGAGCGGCTCGAGCGGGCCTGCGACACGGCCGTCTCGGTCACGAACCGCGCGGTGGAGGACCGATTCGGATCCCTCGACGGCCTCATCAGCGACATGACGAGCTGCCGCGGCCGGTCGAACTCGCTCGGCTGCGTGGAGAAGTACGCGGCGGCTTACCAGGATGCGCGGTTCCGGGAGGCCGACGCCCTCATGACCGCCCTGACCACGATCGTGCGGTCCCTCGCGCCGATCCCGGACATCAAGACGCTCGTCCTCTTCAGTGAGGGGTTCTCGCGCGATCCGGCGGGCGACGCGCAGGACGCCGCGCGGGTGTCGCTCGGCGCCCGGGCGCCCCAGCTCGTGATCGCGGGTTCCGGCACGGAGGAACTCGACGCGGAGTACGAGAAGCTGTCCGAGGCCGCGGCGTCCGCGAAGGTCTCGATCTTCACCGTGAACCCCGGGGGCGCCGCGAAGAACAGCCTGGTCAGCGCGCGCCGGGGCGGTTTCATCGACGAGGCGAGCGGCGCGCTCCAGATCGACCCATTCCGCCGCAGCGAGCAGAACCGGCAGGCGGGGCTCGCGGATCTCGCGCATCGGACGGGCGGGACGGCGACCCAGGGGACCGACGCGTTCCGGGATCTCCAGGGCGTCGTGAACCTGTCCGCCGGGCTCTACACGGTCGCGTACTATCCGCGCGGGGACATCCCCATCTCGCGCCTTCGGGACGTCAGGATCCGTGTTCTGAGAAAAGGGGTTCGAGTCGAGGGGCGCCGAGAGCTTCCCCGTCCCGAGTCCTACCCGCCGCTCACGGGAGAGCTGACGCTGGCCCCCGACCCCTGCTCCGATCGCGGGCGGCGCGCCGTCGTCATGAAGCTCCGCCTCGACCGGAGCCGTCTCCTGTTCGAGGACCTCGAGGGCAAGCGCTCCGCGAACTTCTCCGTGTTCATCAGGCTCCTCGTCGGGGACGCGGCCGAGCCCGCGTTCCAGGACTACCGCTTCCTCAACATCACGAACACCGCGAAGGAGTTCGACTCCCACGCGGAGCCCGATCCGGTCATCGAGGAGACCCTGACCCTCCCATGCAAGGCGGTGACCGTCGCGATCACGGCGAGCGACGCGGGAAGCGGCGCCCGGGGCGAGTTCACGGCCGCCCTCTTGCCGTGAGGCGAGGCGCGCGCCTGGCGGCGCGGCGTCTCGCCCGAGCCGTCTCGATGGCGGCGATCGCGGTGGCGATGGCCGCGGCGGGATGCGCCGGGCCCGCCTCCGAGCCTGCGGCGCGCCACCTCCTCCTGGTCACGCTGGACACCACGCGGCCGGACCGCCTGGGATCCTACGGCCACCTGAACGCCGGGACGCCCTGGCTCGACGCGCTGGCGGCGCGAGGGACCCGGTTCGAGCGCGCCTACGCCCAAGTGCCGCTCACGCTGCCGTCCCACATGTCGATCCTGACCGGGCTCTACCCGACCCGCACTGGAGTTCACGCGAACGGCCAAACCA
The DNA here is from genome assembly GCA_020073205.1 of Terriglobia bacterium. Classification (NCBI taxonomy): domain Bacteria; kingdom Pseudomonadati; phylum Acidobacteriota; class Terriglobia; species Terriglobia bacterium. Next base: position 1,538 of record JAIQFR010000080.1, on the reverse strand, counting down.
GCGCGTCTCCCGGCGTCCGCACGCTCGCCGAGCGGCTCGCCGCGGAGGGTTTCTTCACCGCGGCGGCCGTGGGCGGCTACCCGGTCGCCGCGCGCTTCCCGGTCCGGAGCGGGTTCGAGACGTTCGACGACCGCATGACCGATCCGCGAAACCCGCAGGGCCTCGAGAGGGACGCCGGCGAGGTCGTGCGCGCCGCTCTGGCCCTCCTGGGGGCGCGAGGGAGCCGGCGGGCTTTCCTCTGGGTCCACCTCTTCGATCCCCACGATCCGTACGAACCGCCGTCCCCGTTCCGCGAGCGCTTCGCGAGCGACCTCTACCAGGGGGAGATCGCGCGGGTGGACGCCGCGCTCGCCGACCTCGAGCCGCGGCTCGCGTCCGCGCTGGCTGGGGAGAGCCTCCTGGTGTGCGTGGTGGGCGACCACGGCGAGGCGCTGGGAGAGCACGGCGAGGAGACGCACGGCTTCTTCCTGTACGAGCCGACCGTCCGCGTTCCGCTCCTCATGGCCGGGCCGCGCGTGCCGAGAGGGAAGGCTTACTCGTCCCCGGTCCAGACCGTGGACCTCGTTCCCACGCTGATGAGCCTCCTCGGGCTCCCCGTCCCATCGGGGCTCGACGGTACGCCTCTCGACCTCGGAGCGAGATCGCCGGCCTCTCCCCGCCGGGTCTACCTCGAGACGGAGCTTCCGTTCGCCCATTACGGCTGGAGCCCGCTGCACGGAGCGGTGGACGGCCATGCCAAGTACGTTTCCGCGCCGCGCCCAGAGCTCTACGATCTCGCGTCCGACCCGGGGGAGACCCGGAGCCTGTACTCCGAACGTGCCGAAGAGGCCGGGGAGCTGGACGCGTGGATTCGTCGAGCGCGGGAGACCGGGTCGCGCGAGGGAGGCCCGCCTCCGATGGCGGCGGATCCTCGTCTCCTCAGCCTGGGGTACGTCGGGACCGGCGCCCGCGGCGGCGCATCCGGAGCGATGATCGACCCGAAGGACGAGCTCGCGACCTACCGCCGGTTCCAGCAAGCGTCGAAGGCGCTCGAGGCGGGAGTGCCCGGCGAGGCGCTGCCGCTCCTCGACGCGCTCCTCGCGGAGAGCGACACGCCCGGGGTCCGGTTCCAGCGGGCGCGGGCTTTGCGAATGAGCGGGCGGCTGCGCGAAGCGGAGGCAGAGCTTGGGAACGTGGCCGCGGCCGAGCCGGATTTCCCCGGCATCCACCTCGAGCGATGCTGGACCGCGCTCAACCTCGGCGATCCGCGCACCGCGCTGGCCGAGGCCGAGCGGCACCTCCGGCAGGATCCGTCGAACGCGCAGGTCCTGATGTTCCGCGGGGCGGCTCGCGAGGGCCTCGGAGACCTCGGCGGCGCGGAGAGCGACTACCGGGCCGCGCGCGACGCCAACCCCGCCTTCGGCGGCGCATCGCTGCGCCTCGCGGCTCTGCTCGTGCGCGCGGGCAGGATTCCCGAGGCCAAGGAGGTCCTGAAATCCCGCCTGGCGATCGACGAGGCCGACCGCCTGGCCCGCGGCCTACTCGATTCTCTCTAAAGG
>JAIQFR010000079.1 GCA_020073205.1 Terriglobia bacterium | reverse complement strand
CCGGCAGGAGCGGCCGTGATCGCGCGCCGGCCCCGACCCCGAGGAGCGGGGGACCTCGCCCTCCGGGTCGGGACGGGCTTCTTCGCCCTCGCGGTGCTCCTGATCGTGGCGGGGATCGGCTTCGAGCTGGTCCGGAGCTCTCGTCTCTCCATCGCAAAGTTCGGCCTCGGTTTCTGGAAGGGAATCGTCTGGAACCCCGTCGAGGGGGAGTTCGGCGCCCGCGCGTTCATCTGGGGCACGCTCTACTCCTCGATCCTCGCGTTGCTGCTCTCGACACCGGTGGCGCTGGGCATCGCCATCTTCATCTCCGACATCTCGCCGAAGGGGCTGAGGCGGCCGCTGGCGTTCCTGACCGAGCTCCTCGCCGCGATTCCCTCCATCGTCTACGGGATCTGGGGGATGTTCGTGCTCGTCCCGTTCGTGAGGAAGCTGGAGGTCCTCGCGCCGGGCTGGATAAAGGCCCTGCCGCTCTTCTCGGGGCCGCCCCTGGGCGTCGGGATGCTCTCCGCCGCCCTGATCCTCGCGGTGATGGTGATCCCATTCTCCTCGTCGGTCGCCCGCGAGATCCTGATGGCCGTCCCCTGGGCCCAGCGTGAGGCCGCCTACGCTCTCGGCGCGACGCGGTGGGAGGCGATCCGGGCCGCGGTCGTCTACGGGCGGGCGGGGATCTTCGGCGCGATCATGCTGGGGCTCGGCCGGGCGTTAGGCGAGACGATCGCCGTGACCATGGTCATCGGCAACAATCCGCAGGTCTCGGCCTCCCTGTTCGCTCCCCAGTACACCATGGCCGCGGTCATCGCCAACGAGTTCACCGAGGCGGCCGACGACCTCTACCTCAGCGCGCTGGTCGAAGTCGGCCTGGTCCTGTTCGCGATCACCCTGGTGATCAACGTGGTCTCCAGGCTGCTGATCTGGAGCATGGCGCGGAAGTCGCGGCCGAAAGCGGTCGGCGCGGCGCAGGCGGCGGAGGCCGCGTGAGCCGCTCCGCGCGCCGGCGCTTGATCTCGCGGCTGTTCGTCGGCCTGTGCGGCCTCTCGATCCTGGTCGCGCTCGTTCCGCTGGCGCTGATACTGTTTTACGTCGTCCAGCAGGGCATCTCCTCGGTCAACTGGGATTTCTTCACGAAGCTGCCGAAGCCGGTCGGCGAGGCCGGGGGAGGCATGGCGAACGCGATCGTGGGCACGGTCATCCTGGTCGGCGTGGCCGCCACGCTCGCCGTTCCGATCGGGGTGCTGAGCGGCGTTCACCTGGCGGAATTCGGGGACACCCGCTTCGCGTTCGCGGTCCGTTTCGCGGCGGACGTCCTGAACGGCGTCCCCTCGATCGTGGTCGGCATGTTCGCCTACGCGCTCGCGGTCCTCCCGGTCCATCGGTTCTCGGCGCTCGCGGGCGGTCTCGCGCTCGCGGTGATGATGATCCCGATCGTGACCCGAACGACCGAGGAGCTGCTCAAGCTGGTCCCGCAGGGGTACCGGGACGCCGCGCTGTCGCTCGGAGCCACCCGCGCCCGCGCCCTCTTCACGGTCGTGCTTCCCGCAGCGCTCCCCGGGGTGCTCACGGGGATCCTCGTCGCCGTCGCCCGGATCGCCGGCGAGACGGCCCCGCTCCTCTTCACCTCGTTGAATAACCGGTACTGGTCGAATGGCCTGACGCAGCCGATCGGTTCGCTGACCGTCCAGGTCTACACGTACGCCCTGTCGCCGTACGACGACTGGCACCGGCAGGCCTGGGCGGGGGCCCTCGTGCTCGTCACCCTCGTGCTCTCCCTCTCCCTTCTCTCCCGTTGGGTCCTCCGCCGCCTGGAGCGGATGCACCGGGCGTGAGCCCGGGGGCCGCCTCGCGCGCGGATAGGTCCTGGCGCGGAGCTTCCCCGAGGCGGTACGATGAGCGCTCGAGGTGGAGGGCGCCCATGACCGAGCCCAAGGAGCCGAGCGCCTCCCAGTTGGGCCTCTCCGACATGAGCCCCGCCGAGTTCCGCGAGGCGGCCCATCGCGTGGCCGACCTCGTGGCGGACTACCTCGAGGGGATCGAGTCGAGGTCCGTACTTCCTCCCATCGCGCCGGGCGACGTGCGCAGGAGTCTGCCGCAGGAGCCGCCCCGGTCCCCCGAGGCGCTCGACGCGATCCTCGCCGATTACCTCTCCCTGATCGAGCCCAACCTGACGCACTGGCAGCACCCTGGATTCATGGCTTACTTCTGCAGCGTCGCCTCGGGGCCCGGGATCCTCGGCGAGTGGATCGCCGCGAGCCTCAACTCGAACGTGATGTTCTGGCGGGTCGCGCCGGCCGCAACCGAGCTGGAGCAGACCGTGGTCGGTTGGCTCCGAATCCTGCTCGGCCTTCCCGACGCGTTCGACGGCATGTTCATGGATACCGCGTCGATGTCCACGCTGACCTCGGTTCTCGCCGCCCGCCACGTTCTGCCGGGCCTCGACGCCAGGGACGAAGGGCTCGCCGGGCGGCCCGGGATCGGCCGGCTCAGGCTCTACTGCTCCACCGAGACGCATTCCTCCATCGAGAAGGCGGCGATCGCCGCGGGCGCGGGCCGTGCCGGCGTCCGGAAGATCCCGGTGGACGCCGATTACCGGATGCGCGCCGACCTTCTCGAGACCGCGATCGCCGAGGATCGCGCCGCCGGCTGGTGGCCGTTCTGCGCGGTGGCGACCCTCGGGACCACGTCCTCGACCAGCGTCGATCCTGTCGGCGCCATCGCGGCGATCTGCGAGCGCGAGGGGATCTGGCTCCACGTGGACGCCGCGTACGGCGGCTCCGCGGCGCTCGTCCCGGAGATGCGACCGATGTTCGCCGGATGGGAGCGGGCGGATTCGATCGTGGTCAACCCCCACAAGTGGATGTTCACCCCGTTCGACGCCTCGCTCCTCCTGTTCCGCAGGCCCGAGGCGTTCCGCGACGCGTTCCGGATCGTCCCCGAGTACCTCAAGACGCCGGAGGGAGAGACGGCCCGCAACTTCAACGAGTACGGGATCCAGCTGGGGCGACGCTTCAGAGCGCTCAAGGTGTGGATGCACCTTCGCTGGTTCGGCGGCGACGGGATGGCGCGGCGGATTCGCGAGCACTGCCGCCAGGCCCGCGACCTGGCCTCGTGGATCGACGCGGACCCCGACTGGGAGCGCCTCGCGCCGGTGCCGTTCTCCACGGTCTGCCTCCGCCGCCGGCCCGCCGCCCTCCGAGGGCGCGAGGACGAGCCCGACGTCGCGAGGCGGCTCGACGCCTCGAACGAGGCGATTCTCGACCGGGTGAACCGTACCGGCAGGGTGCTGCTGTCCCACACGAAGCTACGGGGACGCTACACGCTGCGCGTCACGCTCGGCAACCCTCGCGCGCGGGAAGAGCACGTCCGGATGTGCTGGGAGCTCCTGCAAAAAGCTGCGCGGGGGGACGGGGCGGAGACGCGGGGCTAGGCTCGCGATTCGAAGAGCGCCGGCGTTGTCGGCATTTCGTGACGCTCGGGTTCTTCTCCTTACTCAAATAACCATTGATTCCTATAGGCCAATCCTTAAATTCGACTATGAGCGCGAAGATGAGCAACGGAAGAATTCATATAACGAAAGAAGGAGACCTGGCAATGAAAAGAACGCTCGTCGGTCTGGTCGTCGTCCTGCTCGTCGTGGCCGTTACGGGAATCGTCGCGCAGACGCCACCGACGTTCGCTGCAAATCGACCCAGCGGCACGCAGATACACCCATGCGCCGTGCAGGCCGATGCCGTGGCCCAGATGGCCTACAACAACTGCCGGGCCCGAGGGACAAGCTCCAACGTCTGCGCCGCTGTTGCCGCGCGCGAGGGACGGGACCGCTACCAAGTGTGCATGACCTATGGACCGGTTGTCGGCGACTCGCCCGCGATCATCGTGGACACGCAGACGACCGGCCAGGCCAAGATCGTTCCGTAGGCCGTCATCGGAGGAAATCGCTCGACGACGAATGTCATTCAGACGGAACTGACGGAACGGGCGACAGTCCTCTGTCGCCCGTTCCGTATGCGCCGCTCGATCCTACATCGAGCTCTTGGGCCCCCCGGCATCCCTGAAGTACCTCGCCAGCCACACCGCTAGGAGCGTCCAGGCGAAGATCGCGATCCCGAGGCCGAGGCCGTACGCGATGAACGCGCCGTGAGCCGCCCCCTTGTTGAAGGCGGTCAGCACCGCGGGCGGCACGGTCCTGTCGTAGAGGCCGAAGAACCACTGCGCCGCGATGACGCCGAGCACGACGCTGCCCGCCGCCGACAGCACGATCCCGATCAGACGCCTCGACATGGAGATTCCTCCTTTACCACTCGGCCAGGTCGCGGATCGCGCTCGTGACGTCCTCCTGGGACGGGAGCACCGCCGCCTCCAGGGTCGGAGCGTACGGCGGGAAGCAGTCCTTCGCGGCGAGCCGGCGCACCGGCGCGTCGAGGTCCGCGAAGCAGCGATCCGCGATCCGGGCCGCGACCTCGGCGCCGAATCCGCCGGTCAGGACCGCCTCGTGGACCACGATCGCCTTGCCGGTCTTGCGGACCGACGCGACCACGGCCTCCTCGTCGAGTGGGATCAGCGTTCGGAGATCGATCACCTCCACCGAGATCCCGTCCTTCTCCATGTCCGCCGCTGCGCGAAGGCAGCGGACGACGCCGCTTCCCCACGTGATCGCGGTGAGGTCCGTTCCGGCACGGGCGATGCTCGCCTTGCCGAACGGGATCAGGTAGTCTTCGTCCGGCTCGGGCGATTTGGAGAACACCTGCCGGTAGAGCCCTTTGTGCTCGAAGAAGATCACCGGGTCCTCGATCCGGCACGCGGTCTTGACGAGCCCCTTCGCGTCCGCCGCGTTGGAAGGGTAGGCGACGTACCACCCGGGAGCGTGAACGTAGAGGGCCTCCGGGCTCTGGCTGTGAAACGGCCCGCCGCGGATGTACCCGCCCGTCGCCATTCGCACCACCATCGGACAGGACCACGCGCCCCCGCTCCGCCACCTGAGGGTCGCGATCTCGTTGCGGATCTGCATGAACGCGGGATACGAGTAGTCCGAGAACTGGATCTCGACCACCGGCTTGAACCCGCCGATCGCCATGCCCTGTGCGGCCCCGACGATGGATGCCTCCGCGAGCGGCGAGTTCTCCACGCGGCCCGGGAACGCGTCGGTCAGGCCGCGCGTGACGCCGAACACGCCGCCCTTCGGGTCCTCGATGTCTTCGCCCCACATGACGATCCTCGGGTTCCGCTCCATCTCCTCCCGGAGCCCGTGGTTGATCGCGTCCACCATGGTGACCGGGGCGGCGGAGAGCGGCCGCGGCTCGCGCTCCTCCGTCACCGGCGACCGGCCGGAGTGGATGTGGAGCATCGCGGTCGCGGGATCGGGCGCCGGCGCGGCGTCGGCGGACTCGGCCGCGGCGTCCACCTCCGCCTTGACTTCCTCGTGCAGGTTCCGGATCTGGTCCTCGGTGATCAGTCCCCAGGAGAGCAGGCGGCCCGCCGTGTAGGTCATCGGGTCGTGGTGCCGCATGCCTTCGAGATCCTCCTCGCCCCGGTACCTCGTCTGGTCGTCGGAGGAGGAGTGGGAGTCGAGGCGGATCGCGTGGGCCTCGACGAGCAGGGGACCTCCCCCCTTGCGCATCGCGGCGATGAGCGGCTTCACTTCGAGGTACATGTCGGTGAAGCGCGTGCCGTCCACCTCGAGCCCGTGGACCGGGAATCCCTCGGCGATCTGGTGGATGTGCCCGCCGGTCTGCTGCGCCTGCGGCACGCTGATCGCGTACCCGTTGTTCTGGACCACGAAGAGCACCGGCAGCTTTTCCCGCCCCGCCCAATTCAGCGCCTCGAAGAACTCCCCCTCGGAGGTCGCCCCCTCGCCGGAGGAAACGTAGACGATCTCGTCCCGGCCGTCCGCCTTGATCGCCTTCGCCATCCCCACCGCGGCCAGGTACTGCGTGCCGGTGCAAGCGGTGGGCGAGACGACCCGGAGGGCCACGCTCGAGAAGTGCTCGCTCATGTTGCGGCCGCCGCCGGACGGGTCGTCGGCCTTCGAGAGCATGTGCAGGAAGATGTCCTTGAGCGGCATCCCGAGGCCGACCATGAGCCCCTTCTCGCGATAGTAGGGGAACACCCAGTCCGTGCCGGTTCTGAGGAGCATGGCCATCGCGATCTGGATCTTCTCGTGGCCGCGGCAGGAAGCGTGGAACGAGATCTTGCCGGCCCGGACGAAGAGCTTGCACCGCTCCTCGAGGTAGTACACGGTGAGCATCTTCCGGAAGAGATCGAAGTAGATCTCCTTGGCGACGCCGGGCTTCCGGCCCGATGCAGTTGCGGACGGTGCCTTCCTGGTCGCCATGGCCGTCTCTCCCCGGTGAAAGGGGAGTCAGTTTGACCGATTTGGCGAGGAGGAGCAAATAGGGGCGATGACGAGGGCCGACGGGTGAGCGCCCGCGGACGCATTGCGGCACCGCAACCCTGACGAATCCAGATCCTTGACCTTGAGCGGCTCGCGCCGTACTCCTCCCTCGAGCGCCAGCGCTCACCCCCCCTACCCACTCCTTCTGGACTGGGGCGCGAGGCTGCCGAAAGGCAGCCTCCGCCATGTCCGCCGTGCCTTTCTCTTCTCCGGACCGGTGTAGACTCCGGCCGTCGTCCGCGTCCCGCGCCTTTCCCCGCTCTCCGACCGGAGGTAGCGCCATGAAGGACGCAATGACAGGTGCCGGCCATAGCCTCCCACGAATCGTTCCGACCCTCGCCCTCGCGGCGGCGGCGCTCGCGGCGGCGGTGCGACCGCTCCCGGCCGGTTGAACGCCGCTCGGTTGCGGCTCGGGGGGCCGCCTGGGGAGAGGGGAGACGACGTTCATCGACCGGCTCCTGGCGGAGTACCGGGACTACCTGCCGACCGTCGACATGTTCCCGTCGCTCACGCCGCAGGAGGTGGAGCGCTTCGTCTCGCTGGGGAAGGTGGGATCGGCGCGGCTGCGCGAGGGGGATGGGGCGGGCGCCGAGGCCGCGTTCCGCCAGCAACTGGCGATCTTCCCGTTGAATCCCGAGCCGCACGTCTCGCTCGCGCTCGTGGCCGCGCGCGGAGGCGCGAAGAAGCAGGCTCTCGCCTGCCTGCGTGCCGCGGTTCTCCGGGGATTCACCGACGTGTCGCGGGTCGAGCGGTCCGAGGTTTGGCTGGAGCTGCGACGAGATCCCGCGTTCCTCGCCCTCGTGGACGCCGTCCCCGCTTTGATGGACGCCGACGAGCGGTGGGTCGGGTGGGACGCGTTCGGGGCCTCGCACCCGCCGCCGGATCTCGAGTCGGTGGCCCGCCAATGGGACCGCCGCAAGCGAGCGATCGAGGCGATGGCACCCGCGCTCGGTCCGCGGCTCGACCGGCTGTGGCGCCGGGTGATCGACCGATCGACGGCAGCGCTCCTCCAGGCGTACGTCGTCGCGAACCCCGGCGCCCGCGATCTCGACGCGGCGCTCGAGCAGCTCATGTCGCTGTACTCGGGGGGCCTGATCCTCAGGTGGGAGATCCTCCCCGCCGAGGCGGCGCGGAGGCTCGGGAGCATCGCGTCCACGGCGCTCGAACGGTTCCCCGACGGGCCGAGCAGGCCGGGCGCCCTCACCTGTCTCGGGTTGGCGAGGTACGCGGAGCGCGACCGGAGGGGAAGGCTCCTGCCGGCTGCCGTTGAGGAGATCCGAGCGTCCCTCCGCGAGGTGACGGTGCGATACGGTGGCTCTCCGTTCCTCGCCCCGGCGGTCGAAGGGCTGGTTCGCACGGAGAGCGAAACGGGGCGAGCCGATCTCGCGATGGCGGACTACCGCGCGTTCCGGGCGACCCACGCCGCCGACCCCACGCTTCTCGACGGCGTGCGGGAAAGGCTGGGGGTGCTGGCGCTCACCGTGGGCGGGCTCCCCGATTTCCACGCCCGGGCGCTCGACGGGGGTATCGTCGACCGGGAAGCGCTCAAAGGGAAGGTCGTGGTCGTGGACTTCTGGGCGACCTGGTGCGGACCGTGCGTCGAGGAACTGCCGGCGCTCCGCCGCATCGCCAGCCGAAGCGGAGACCGCGTGGTCGTGCTCGGGGTGTGCCTCGACCGGGCAGAGGATCTCGATGCGACGGCTCTCGAGGCGTGGATCGCGGCGAAAGGCGTGGCGGGGCGCCACGTCTGGGACGGCCTCGGCTGGGATTCCGACATCGTCAGGCAGTTCGGCGTGAAGGAGATCCCTTTCACCGTGGTCGCCGCGGCCGACGGCTCGGTCCTCGCCGTCGGAGAGCACGGTGGCGATCTCGATCGGGCGGTTCGCGCCGCGGTTGCCGCACGGGTGTCCGGCGTGCAAGACTGAGTCCTTTTCCGCCGTGCGCGATCGCAGGAGGAACCACCTTGAGCAACGGCGCCAACGTCCCGATCGTCCTCGTGGCGATGGGCGGGCACGCGTTCATGCAGAAGGGGGAGAAGGGGACCATCGAGGAGCACGAGCGGAACGCCGAGACGATCGCGGCCCTGCTCATGACCCTCGTGGAGCGGGGATATCACCTCGTGATCTCCCACGGCAACGGCCCGCAGGTCGGGAATCTCCTGATCCAGCACGAGCTGGCCCGGGAGGAGGTCCCGGCGATGCCCCTCGACGTCCTGGTGGCCATGACGGAGGGGAGCCTCGGGTACATCCTCCAGCAAGCCCTGCTGAACCAGCTCCGGAGAAAGGAGCTCCGCCGGTACGTGGTCACCGTGGTCACCCAAGTCCTGGTCGACGAGGCGGACCCGGCCTTCGCCGCTCCTTCCAAGCCGATCGGGCCGTTCCTGAGCCGGGAAGAGGCGGAGCGGCGGAGGCAGGCGCTCGGGTGGGACGTCAAGGAGGACTCGGGCCGCGGATGGCGGCGCCTTGTCCCATCGCCCCGACCGCTCAAGGTCGTCCAGCGGCACATGATTCGGGACGCGGCGCGGGCCGGGCACATCGTGGTCGCGTGCGGCGGGGGCGGCATCCCGATCAAGAAGCAGGCCGACGGCCAGTACGCGGGGATCGAGGCGGTGATCGACAAGGACCTGACCTCGAGCGTGCTCGCGACGGACATCGGCGCGGCGCTCCTGGTGATCCTGACGGCAGTCCCCCAGGTCTACGTCAACTTCGGCGAGCCGACCCAGCAGGCGCTCGGCGCGGTCACGCTCGAGGAACTCGAGCGGCTCCAGGCCGAGGGGCACTTCCCTTCCGGAAGCATGGGGCCCAAGGTCGAGGCGGTGATCCACTATCTCAAGCAGGGAGGCCGACGCGCCCTGATCACGAACCCCGAGAGCCTTCCCCAGGCCATCGAGGGTCGCGCGGGAACCCACTTCGTCGGGAAGATCTGAGCACGGGGCGGCCCGGGACGGGGGAGAGTTGCCGGGGACAGGCCCACGCGGTACACGTAAAGCGGGCGAAGAACAGCGCCCACGGAGGTGACCGCTCATCCCGGAGCTTCACGGTAACCTGCTCGGGCTCTCACCCGCCGAGAAGCATCGCCTGGAGCGCCTCTACCGGAGGCGCGTTCCGCCGCACGCGATCCTGACCCACGATCTCGCGCGGGAGCTGGCGGAGATCAGCTCCGAACTCAATCGGCGCGTGGGGCTCCTCGTGGATCGCGCGGGAAGGATCGACGCGGTGACGGTGGGCGAAGCCGCCCGCATCGCCGTTCCCCGCAAGCCGAGCGCTCCGGCCGGGCGCGATCGGTTCTGCACCCTCAGGTTTCTCGCCACCCGGCTCGGGGACGGACCGCTCTCCCCGGCCGATCTCGCGCCGCTCGCGCTCCACCGGCTCGACGCGCTGGCGATCGTCGCCGTGTCCGACGGGGGCGTCCCCGGGCCGGTCCGCGTGGCGCACCTCCTCCCCGCGGAGGAACGGCAGGCGCAGCTTCTCGGACGGCCGGACCCCGGGTCGCCTCCGCGACCTCCCGGTGCGGTGACGGCAGGCCCGAGGAACGGACGCCGCGCGCCGGCCAGAGAGGTCGAGGACGTCGTGGCGGATGGCGAGCGGTACCGGCTGTTCCCGCCCCGTGCGGCGAGCCTGGTGGACGACGATTTCCTCGCACTGATCCGCGCCCTCGAGGAGGAATTCGAGCGCCGGCGTCGGCGGACCCGCGCGGCGGGAAAAGAAGGTCGCGCGATACTCGTCCACGTGACCACCGAGAGGCGCTCCGCGGCGGAAACGTCCATCGCGGAGCTCGAGGAGCTGGCGGCGTCCAGCGACCTCGCGGTGGTGGACCGCATCATCCAGCGGCGGAAGGCTTACGACGCGCGCACGCTGATGGGTGCCGGCCGGCTCCAGGACCTGATCATCCGCGCGCTGAGGCTCCAGGCGGATTTCATCGTGGTGGACCAGGACCTCGCGCCGGCACAGGCCCGCGCCATCGCCGAGGCGACCGACATCAAGGTGCTCGACCGGACCCAGCTCATTCTCGACATATTCGCGCGACGAGCGAGGACCCGGGAAGGGAAGGTGCAGGTGGAGCTGGCGCAGCTCAAGTACCTGCTCCCGCGCCTCATGAGCCGGGGCGACTCGGGTCTCTCGCGGCTGATGGGAGGGATCGGCGGCCGCGGGCCTGGCGAGCAGAAGCTCGAGGTGGACCGCCGTCGCGTCCGCGACCGGATCCGGAGCCTCGAGAGGTTGCTCGACGCCGAGAGGACGCGCCGCGAGCAGCGCCGCGCCCGCCGCCGCGAGCGGGACGTGCCGGTGATCTCCCTAGTCGGCTACACCAATGCAGGAAAGAGCACGCTGTTGAACGTCCTGACCCGGAGCGACGTGTTCGTGGAGCACCGGATGTTCGCGACGCTCGACCCGTCGAGCCGTCGCCTCAGGCTCCCGAGGGAGCGCGAAGTGGTGATCAACGACACCGTGGGCTTCATTCGCGACCTTCCGCGGGACCTGCTCGCGGCGTTTGGTGCGACTCTCGAAGAGATCCGCGATTCCGACCTGCTCGTGCACCTGGTGGACGCCGCGCACCCCGGCCACGAGGCGCAGATCGTCGCCGTCGAGGGTATCCTCGACCAGCTCGGCTACTCCGGGATCCCCCGCCTTCTCGTATTCAACAAGGCCGACCTCCTGGAGGAGCATGAGCGGGTCGAGCGGCTCGCGGGCCGCGATGCGCTCGCGATCTCGGCTTCCAACGGGTCCGGCATCTCGGAGCTGCTCCGACGCATCGACGATTCGCTCCATCCATCCAATCGTCTGGTCCAATAGCAAATAAACCTCACATGTGCTCTTGACGACGTCCAGGTTCGGCGTATAATGGACCAGTGGACTAGGCCAATATGACGAGACGAACGTGAGCTTCCCAGGGCTCAGGATCGACGTCGAGAGCGATGTCCCGGTCTACCGGCAGATCGTGGACGGGATCCGTGCGGCGCTCTCGGACCACAGGCTTCCGCCGGGGGGCCAGCTTCCCCCGACGCGCGAGCTCGCGCGCCAGCTTCGCGTCAACCGTAACACCGTGGTGGCCGCCTACGACGCGCTGGCGGCAGAGGGGCTGGTCACGAGCCATACGGGCCGTGGGACGTTCGCGTCGGAGCCCGGCGGAACGCCGCCCGACGCCGGTCGGCCCGAGCATCCGGCCTCCGAGAGTTGGCTGACCTCGTTCTCCCGCGCGGTGGAAGGGCCCGGCGTCGCCGGCCTCCTGTCGGTCTACCGGGTCGCGATGTCCTCGGACGGGATCTCGTTCGCCGGGTCCTACCCCGCGGCGGAGCTGATGCCGGTCGAACGGTTCCGGCGGTCCCTTGACGCCGTTCTCGGCCACGGGGGTGCCGAGATCCTGTCCTACGGCCCGACCTCGGGCTACTCGCCGCTTCGCGAGGCGATCGCCGCGGCCATGCGCCGAAAAGGCTCGCCGGCCGCGGCGGAAGGAATCCTGATCACCAACGGGTCGCAGCAGGCGGTAGAGCTGGTCTTCAGGACGATGCTCGATCGGGGCGACGCCGTGGTGGTGGAGGAGCCGACCTACACCGGGGCGCTCAGCGCGCTCAGCTCGCTCGGTGCGAGGCTGGTCGGCGTACCGGTTGACGAGGAGGGGATCCGGCCGGACCTTCTCGCGATCGCGCTCGAGCGCCACCGCCCGCGCATTCTCTACGTCCAACCCACCTTCCACAACCCGACCACGCACGTGATGAGCGAGGGCCGGCGGATGGAGGTGCTGTCGCTCGCGGCCCGCTTCGGCTGCGCGGTCGTGGAGGACGACTGGGCCAGCGACCTACGCTTCGAGGGGAGCGAGCTTCCGACCCTGCACGCCCTGGACGGCGGGCGGCGCGTCGTCTACCTCAGCACGTTCTCGAAGAAGCTGCTCCCGGGGATCAGGGTCGGCTGGGTGGCGGCCCCGCCCGCGGTCCTCGAGCGGCTGATCGCGCTCAAGCAGATCGCGGACCACGGCTCGAGCCCGCTGCTCCAGGCGGCGCTGCACGAGTTCCTCCGGAACGGCGGCCTCGCCGAGCATCTCGAGCGCGTGCTGCCGGCATATCGTGAGCGCAGGGACATCATGCTCGGTGCGTTGCGCCGCCACTTTCCGGACTGCGTGGTCTGGACGAGGCCCGAGGGCGGGCTGTTCCTGTGGGTCACGCTGCCCCCCGGGATCGACAGCGCGGATCTCTTCGTCGCGGCCAGGGACCGTCAGGTGCTGTTCAGCCGCGGCGAGCTGTTCCACTCCGACGGCTCGGGCTCCGACACGCTTCGGCTGACCTACGCCTCGGTCAAGCCGGCACAGATCGAGACCGGGGTCGCCGTCCTGGGCGAGCTGGTGCGGGAGCGCGCGGCGGCGAGGGCGGGAGCGGCCGCCCGTCGCGTGGACGAGGCGGTCCCGATCCTCTAGAGGGAGAAAGGCGAGGTCTGCCATGACCGAGGTCAGCAAGGGGACGTTGAGGCTCAAGACCGGACTGGCCGAGATGCTCAAAGGGGGCGTCATCATGGACGTGACCGATGACGCCCAGGCCAGGATCGCCGAGGAGGCCGGCGCGGTCGCCGTGATGGCCCTCGAGCGAGTTCCCGCGGACATCAGAGCGCAGGGGGGTGTCGCGCGAATGTCCGACCCGGCCATGATCGAGAAGATCCTGGGCGCGGTCTCGATCCCGGTCATGGCGAAGTGCCGGATCGGGCACATCGCCGAGGCTCAGGTTCTCGAGGCCCTGGGGGTCGACTACGTGGACGAGAGCGAGGTGCTGACCCCCGCCGACGAGGAACACCACGTGGACAAGTTCGCGTTCAAGGTCCCGTTCGTGTGCGGCTGCCGGGACCTGGGCGAGGCGCTGCGACGGATCGGCGAGGGCGCCGCGCTCATCCGCACCAAGGGGGAGGCCGGCACCGGGAACATCGTCGAGGCGGTCCGTCACATGCGCGCGGTGGTGTCGGGGATACGGCGGCTGACGACGCTCGCCCCGGAGGAGCTGATGGCGGAGGCGAAGCGTCTCGGCGCGCCCTACGAGCTGGTCCGCATGGTCTCGGCGGACGGCAAGCTCCCGGTGCCGAACTTCGCCGCGGGCGGCATCGCGACCCCGGCGGATGCGTCGCTCATGATGCAGCTCGGGGCGGAGGCGGTGTTCGTCGGATCCGGCATCTTCAAGTCCTCCGACCCGGCGAGCCGAGCGAAAGCGATCGTGCGCGCGACGACGCACTTCAGGGACGCGAAGATCGTCGCGGAGGTCTCCCGCGGGCTCGGCGACGCGATGCCCGGGATCGAGACCTCGAAGCTGGCCGGTTCCGAGTTGATGCAGACGCGGGGGTGGTGATGGCGCGGATCGGCGTCCTCGCGCTCCAGGGGGACTTCGAGGCCCACCGGAAGGCGATCGAGCGCCTCGGCGTGGCCGCACTCGAGGTCCGCCGGTGCGCGGAGCTTGCGAGGCTCGACGGGCTCGTCCTGCCCGGCGGGGAGAGCACCACTCTCCTCAACCTCATGCGCGACGAGCCGTGGTTCGAGGCCCTCCGCCGCTTCCACCGGAGGGGCGGGGCGTTCCTCGCGACCTGCGCGGGCGCGATCCTGCTCTCGAGGCGCGTCCTCAACCCGGTCCAGCCGAGCCTCGGCCTCCTCGACGCCGTGGTCGAGCGGAACGGTTGGGGCCGACAGGTGGATTCCTTCGAGACCCGCCTCGACGTCCCCGCGCTCTCGGGGCCGGTCGACGCGGTGTTCATCCGCGCCCCTCGCTTCAAGTCGCTGGGACGAGACGTCTCGGTCCTGGCGCGCTTCGGCGGGGAGCCGGTCCTGGTGCGCCACGGGCGCATCCTGGCGATGACGTTTCACCCCGAATTGACGGGCGACGGCCGCCTCCACCGGCATTTCGTCGAGATGGCGGACAGGCGGCGGCGAGCGGTGGACGAAGACGACGTGGAGCGGTCGAGGGCGGTCGCATCCTGATTCGGACCGGAGCGCCGGGGACGGCTCTCACGCCGGGCCCCACGGCGACGGAGGCTCACATGCAGGCGCTGGTTTACGTCGACGGGAAGATGGTGCCGAAGGGTGAGGCGGTCGTCTCGGTCTTCGACCACGGGTTCCTCTACGGCGATGGCGTGTTCGAAGGGATTCGCGTTTACGAGGGGAACGTGTTCCGCCTGAGGCAGCACATCGATCGCCTGTACGAGTCCGCCAAGACCATCGCGCTCGACATTCCGATGAGCCGCGAGGAGATGATCCAGGCCACGCTGGAGACGGTCGCGGCCAACCTCAAGAAGGACGTCTACATCCGGTTGGTGGTCTCCCGGGGACCGGGGGACCTGGGCATCGATCCCGCGAAGTGCCGCCGCCCCACGGTGGTGATCATCGCGGACTCGATCTCGCTGTATCCGCAGGAGCTGTACGACCACGGCGCACCCCTCGTCACCGCCAGCGTCCGGCGGATCCCGATGGAGTCCCTCGATCCGCGGATCAAGTCGCTGAACTACCTGAACAACATCCTGGCCAAGATCGAGGCGAAGCAAGCCGGGGCGCTCGAGGCGATCATGCTGAACCACCACGGCCAGGTGGCGGAGTGCACCGCCGACAACCTGTTCATGGTCAAGCAGGGCACGGTCAAGACGCCCGACCTGATGCAAGGGGCCCTGGCGGGAATCACCCGGGCCGCGGTCCTCGACCTGGCCCGCGCGGCCGAGATCCCTTGCTCGGAGACCGTGCTTGCCCTGCACGATCTCTACAACGCGGACGAGTGCTTCCTCACCGGGACCGGCGCCGAGGTCGTTCCCGTGATCACCATCGACGGCCGGCGCATCGGCGACGGCAAGCCCGGACCGATCACGAAGAGACTCCTGGCGGATTTCCGTGTCCTGAGGACGCAGGACGGCATCAAGGTGCCGTACAAAGAGCCCGTCGCGCGGTAAGCCCGCCCGCTCGGCGCGGGACGCCAAACTCGCCCGCCGCGGCTGGGGAGGCGTCCCGCCGCCGGAACTCCCCCTCCGGCTCTCCCCGACCCGCTTCCGTGTAGAGTAGGCCCGCGTCCCCGGGAGGGGGCAAGCCAACCCGGAGGTCCCGATGCTCAGAATCGTCCTGTTCGGCGTGATCGTCGCGTTGCTGGCGGCGGTTGCTGCGTACCTTTCCGCGAAGTCGAAGGCGCGAAGAGGCGGCGTCGAGGTCCTGGATACCGAAGGCCGCCGCAGGCTCCCGCCGCCGGGGGGACCCCGCGGACGAGTGGTGGTCGCGGGAACGATCGCCGTCGTCGCGGTCCTCGTCCTCTTCGCCGCGTCGGTGAGGGTGGTGCCGGTCGGCCACGGGCTGGTGGTGTTCAACACCGTCAGCAAGACCTTCCGGCTCGCGCCGCAGGGGGTCGCCCTGGTGATGCCGGTCATCAGCGACACCGAGCTGTACGACCTGAGGCGGGTCGAGTACACGATGTCCGGCGTCCGCGGCGAGGGGAGGAAGTCGGAGACGGACGACTCCCTCTGGTCGCCGACGCAGGAGGGGCTCCAGGTCGGGATCGACATCACGGTGTGGCACCATCTCGACCCGCGCCGCGTAGTCGATATCCACCGCGGCATCGGCCCCGACTTCGAGGAGAAGATCATCCGCCCGGCGGTGAGATCGGTGATCCGCCTCGTGATCTCCGAGTACGCGGTCATGGACGTCTACTCCTCCCGGCGGGCGCAGATCCAGGACGAGATCAACGTGAAGATCAAGAAGCTCGTGGAGAGGGACGGGTTCGTGATCGACGAGGTGGTGCTCCGGGACGTCCGGTTCACCGAGCAGTTCGCGAAGGCGATCGAGGCGAAGCAGATCGCCCAGCAATCCGCGGAGCAGATGAAGTACGTCCTCGAGAAGGAGCAGAAGGAGGCGGAGCGGAAGGTGATCGAGGCGCAGGGGCGGGCAAAGGCGATCGAGACGATCAACGAGGCGCTCCGCCAGAGCCCGAGCTACATCAAGTACCTGTACGTGGACAAGCTCTCCGATAAGATCTCCGTGATCGTCTCCGACCAGAGCACGATCATGGATCTCAAGGGGATCCTCGACTCGAAGAAATGACCGCACCCCGGGCGGCGCGAGATGCGAGACACGTCGAGCTCGACGGTCACGATCGCGGGTGCCGGGCCCTCCGGCCTTGCCGCGGCCATCGCGCTGGGCCGGGCCGGCCATAAGGTCCGCGTTCTCGAGCGTGCACCCACCGTCGGGACACGTTTTCACGACGACTTCCAGGGCATCGAGAACTGGACGCGGGCGGAGGACGCCCTCGAGGAGCTGTCGGCGGGCGGCATCGCGCGCACGTTCTGGGCGCGCCCGTTCGAGGGCGGGACCCTGTTCGATCGCTCGCGAGCCGCCACCCGCGTGAGGTCCGGCCGCCCTCTCTTCTACGTCGTTCGGCGGGGAACCGGCCAGGCGGATTCGCTGGACCGCGGACTGCTCCGGCAGGCCCTGGAAGTCGGCGTCCGCGTCGAGTTCGGGACCCGCGCGGATCCGTCCCGGGTGGAGATCGACGCCAGCGGTCCGGGCCGACGCCCGATGGCGGTCGCGCGCGGGATCACGTTCCCCCTAGAGATGAACGACTCGGTGGTGGCGATTCTGGACGACGCGCTGGCGCCCGGCGGCTACGTCTACTTCCTCGTCGCCGACCGGCAGGCGACGCTCGCCACGGTGCTGTTTCGCGACTTCGCCCGCGCCGACCACTACCTGGACCTGTCGATCTCGGCGCTCGAGAGCCTCGTGGCTCAAGCGCCGCTGCCGCGGAACCCGAGATGGAGCGGGCACGGCTCGTTCGGCCTCCCGCCCACCCTGCGCGACGGCGGCGGTATCCGGGTGGGAGAGGCGGCTGGATTCCAGGACCTCCTCTTCGGGTTCGGCATTCGCAGCGCCATGGTGTCGGGCGTCCTCGCCGCCCGTAGCATCCTCCACGGATACGACTACCAGCGGCTTTGGCTCGATCGGCTGATGCCCCACATGAAGGCGGCCGTCGTGAATCGGGCGGTCTACTCGGTCCTGGGGAACGTCGCCAAGGTCTCGCTCTGCTCGATGTTGAGGCGGACGCGGCGGCCCGAGGACCTGATGCGACGGCTGTACGCGTTCACCCCGGTCCACCGTGTCCTCTTTCCGCTGGTGCGACCGCGGTTCGCGCGCGCCGGCCGCAGCTCGACGACGGCGTAGCCGACCACGCTCGCCGCCAGGCCTGCACGATGCCGCCCAACGTCGCGAACCGCCCCTACCGCGCCCTCCGGCACCGGGACTTCCGCCGGCTCTGGCTGGCGTCCCTCGTGTCGGTCGCGGGCACGCAGATGCAGTTGGTCGCGATCGACTGGCACGTCTACGTGCTGACGCGCTCTCCTCTGGCCCTCGGCCTCATGGGGCTCGTGCGCGTCGTTCCGGTCGTGGTGTTTTCCCTCTGGGGCGGGATCGTCGCCGACCGGTGGAACCGCAGGTGGGTCACGGGGTCCACGCAGGCCTTCATGGCGGCGGTGGCGGTCGCCCTCGCCGCGGTTACCTGGACCGGGAAGGACAGCGTCGCGCTGATCTACGTCCTGACGGCTGCGACCGCCGCCACGACCGCGTTCGACAACCCCGCGCGCAACGCGCTGATACCGCGCCTCGTCCCGCGACAGGAGCTGCCCGGAGCGCTCGCGCTCAATCTCACGATGTTCCACGCGGCTATGATCGGCGGCCCCGCGATGGCGGGGATCCTGATCGCGGGCGCGGCCGGCACCACCGCCGCCGCCGTGGGCGCGTCCACCACCCATGGTCTCGCCCTCATCTATCTGCTCAACGCGGTCTCCTTCGTCGGCGTGATCGGTGCCATCGCGACCCTGCGGACCTCGGGCAGGGTGGAAACGGACGTGGCGGCGTCCCATCCGATCGAGGCGCTCCGGGACGGCCTCCACTTCGTCTTCTCGACGCCGATCATGGTCTGGACGATGTCGCTCGACTTCTTCGCCACGTTTTTCGCCGGCGCGAACGTGCTCCTGCCGATCTTCGCGGTCGAGATCCTCCACGCAGGGCCGACCGGGTACGGATGGCTCCGGTCGGCGGCGGCGCTCGGGGCGCTCGCGGGGTCGATCGCGACCACCCTCCGCCCGCTTCCCGAGCGGCAGGGGCACGTCCTGCTCTTCTCGGTGGCGGCCTTCGGCGCGGCCACGGTGGTCTTCGGTCTCTCGCGAAGCTATCCGGTCACCTTCGCCGCGCTGTTCGTCGTGGGCCTCGCCGATCTCGTCTCCACCGTGGTGCGCCAGACGCTGCGGCAGGTGGTGACGCCGGACGCCTTGCGTGGGCGGATGACCTCCGTGAACATGGTGTTCTACATGGGCGGCCCGCAGCTCGGCGAGCTGGAGGCGGGACTCGTCGCCTGGCTCTTCCGTTCCGCCGCGCTCGGCGCGGTCGTATCCGTGGTCTCGGGTGGGGTTTTCACGCTCGGCGTCGCGGCGGTGGTGGCGCTGGCCGCGCCGGCGGTCCGCCGTTACGACGTCCGGGAGCACCTGAGAGGCCCGGGCTAGCCGGCTCCGGCCGCCGGAACGAACGAAGAGCCACCTGGGATACAATGAAGAGGTTTGATTCCGGAGGGATCTGAAATGGGCAGAATCGGCGACGTGCTCCTGGAAAAAGGAGACACCGTCCACACCATCGAGTCGGCCGCGACGGTCTTCGACGCCGTCAAGCGCATGGTGGACGTCGGAGTAGGAGCGCTGCTCGTCACGGACGGCGGGAAGATCTGCGGCATGATAACGGAGCGCGACTATCTCCGCCGGATCGCCGTGGAGGGGCGCACGTCGCGCACCACCCTCGTGCGCGAGATCATGAGCTCCCCGGTGGTGTGCATCGAGTCGAGCGCGGACGTCGCCGAGTGCATGGCCCTCATGACCCACAAGAGGATCCGCCACCTCCCGGTGGTCGACCACGAGCGGCTCGTGGGGCTCGTGTCGATCGGCGACCTGGTGAGGGCGGTCTCGAAGGAGCACAGCTTCCACGTGCAGGTGCTCACCGACTACATCGCCGGGAAGTACCCCGCCTGAGTCCGGGCCGAAGCGTCTAGGAGCCCGACGCCACCGCGTCCACCCCGTTCCGGAAGATCGCGACCCCGCCACCCTCCTCGAGGGAGCCTCCGCGCGGCATCCCGCTCCCGCCCTCTCGCCTCGTCCTGAACCAGAGCGGGTGCTGGAAGGCGTACAGGAACGCGTCCGGGTGCGGCATGAGCCCGAAGAGGCGGCCGGAGGGATCGCAGACGCCGGCGACCGCGCGGGGGGAGCCGTTGGGGTTCCACGGCCACTCCTGCGTGGGTCGGCCGTCGGGGCCGACGTACCGCGCTGCCACGAGGTGCCCCGACTCGAGCCTCGCGTGGACCTCGTCGTCCGCCGGAAGGAACTTCCCCTCGCCGTGCCGCGCCGGGAGGTCGAGCGCACCGAGCCCGCGAGTCCAGACGCAGGGAGACTCGGGGTCGAACGCCAGGCGAACCCAAGCGTCCCGGTAGCCGAGCCGATCGTTGGGGGCGAGGGTGGCCCTTGGAGTGCGGTAGTCGCTGTCGAAGCCCGGGAGCATGCCGAGGCGCACCATGGTTTGGAAGCCGTTGCAGATCCCCAAGGCGAGGCCGCCGCGCGCGAAGAACTCGAGGAGTCGGTCGTACAGGCGCCACCGTATCTTGTTGGCGAACACCGAGCCGGCGCCCAGATGGTCGCCGAACGCGAACCCCCCGACGAGAGCGAGGATCTGGTAGTCCGAGAGCGCGCGCGGAGCGCGTCCGTCCAGCACGTCGAGCAGGTGGACCCGCTCGGGCCGCGCTCCAGCGGTGCGGAACGCGGCCTCGGTCTCGACCTCGCAGTTGAGGCCGAGGCCGGTGAGGATCAGGACGCGGACGTCGGCGCGAAGAGCGGACCTCTCGTCCTCGGGAAGCGAGCGGATGTGGTACCGGCGGGTATCCGGGGGTACCACCCCCGCACCTCCGGCAACCCTCGTCTGGGGCGGCCGCGGACTGCCGCCCGAGACGAGGGTTACGTCTGAAGAGAAGGATGCGTCATCCACCTCGCTCTTGTCTTCCGCCAAGGTCGCCTTGAAGGCCGTCTTGAGATCGAGGACGTCCGCGTCGAGCACGGCCCTCCCGCCGAGGCGGGCGACG
>JAIQFR010000078.1 GCA_020073205.1 Terriglobia bacterium | reverse complement strand
GCAGGCGCGCTGGTACCTCGACCGCCTGCCGGCCGAGATCTGCACCGCGCAGGGGCTCGATGCGTGGTTCAAGCAGTGCTCGCCCGAGCAGCGGCACGCGCTCGAATGGCCGTTGTCGGATCTGCTCCCGGGCGAGGGCAGCGAAGCCGAGCGCTTCCCGAAATACCTTGCGCTCGGCGACGCGCGCCTCGCGCTCGCGTAATCCGCTCCTTGCGAACCTGGATCCAAGCGCGCTTCCTCAAGGAGTCCTCGGGAGCGGGACCCGCGAGGATCGGATCCCGGGAGCTTCGCAGGTCGTCCACATCCCTCGTGGTCGCCGTGAGGCGCTGGAGGAACCGCCGATCCGGCGCGGTCGGTCCCGGGCCGCCCAACGCGACATCGTCCCTCCAGACGGTGACGCGACGCAGGAACTCCGTGCGCCACCCGCACGCGTCGGGAACCGTCTGTCCGTCGAGCCCGATCACGAGCTCCCGGTAGCGCTCCACCGCCGCGAACAGGGAACCGACCGCCGGGCCGCCGCTCGGCGGGACCTTCGCCTTGAGCGTCCACGGGTCGGGTAGCGGGGGCGGGGGAGGAGGGGGCTCGGCGGCTTTGCGGCGCTCCTCCACCACCTCGGGGGCGTCCGGCAGCTCGATGGTCAGCGTTCCCTTGGCGAAGCCTCTTCCGGGCAACGCGCGGATCGCGAGCTTGAACCCCTTTCCGGAGGCGAGGAGATCGCGGGTCAGCAACACCTGCATCCGCTGCGGCGAGGGACCCGAGCGGCGGTCCACGACGGAGGGCTTCTCCGCGCGGTCGAGACGGAACGACACGACCCGGGATCCCTCCCACTCCGCGCCGATCACGAGCGTCCCGGGGAACGGGGCGTCGAAACCGACCTCGAACGCGGAGTCGCTGCCCTCCTGGATGTCGAGGGCGTAGCGGCGCGTCGAGCCCTCCGCCGGGCTCCCCGCGACCGCGACGAGCGCAGCCAGGAGCATCGCGAGCCTGCCGGATGCGTTCATGCGAGCCGGCCCCTCCCCCTCCCTCACCGTCGCGCGGAGCGAATATAATGCCCCGACCTCGCCCGGACCAAAGGAACGAGCGGATCGCCAGCGTCTTTCGCTACGGGCCGTGAGCCGGCACGGGATCGGGGCGGGTCGAGGCCCGCTCAATCGCGGCCCGGATCCCGGGGATCGCCTCGCGGGCGGCCGCGACTCCGGCCGCCATCAGCTCCTTCTTCCGGGAGAAGTCGAACGAACTCGTCTCCCCGACCTTCGGCAAGATCACCACGTCGGCGTCTCTCGCCTTGAGCCGCGCCAACTCCCTTCCGAGGAGGGCGATGCATCGGAGCGAGATCGACGCGAAATTGCCGGGCTCGTCCGCGGCGAGCTCCAGGCCGATGTCCACCGCGATCACCACGTCGGCACCCCGTGCCCGAGCCACGGAGACGGGGATCGGGTCCACCACCCCGGCGTCCACCAGTGTCCGGCCGCCGAGCGAGACCGGGCGGAAAACGCCCGGGATCGCGCTGGACGCATGGATCGCCGGACCGACCGGGCCACGGTCCAGCACGACCTCCTCGCCGGTCTTGAGGTCGGTCGCTACCGCGACGAACGGAACCTTCAGCAGCTCGATGGAGGGCGCCTTGACGTGCCGCGCGACAAACTCCTCGAGCGCCTTCCCCGTCACCGGACCCCGAGTCGAGCCGAGCAGGGACCAATCGAAGATGTCGTCCTTCTCCACCTGCCAGGCGACCGCTTCCAGCTCGAAGGAGTCGCGAGCGTCGGCGTAGAGCGCCCCGATGAGGCTCCCGGCACTCGCCCCGACGATGAGGTCCACCGGGATCTTCTCCTGCTCGAGCACCCGGATCACCCCGACCTGGGCGAATCCCCTCGCTCCGCCCCCTCCCAGCACCAGCGCGACCTTCACCGGGCGGGGTTGCGCAGGCGGGAGCGGGGGAGTCTCCCCGACCCCTCGGCGGGCCGCGCAGCCCGCAGCCAGGGCGGCGAAGAGCGTCGCGGCGGCGACGCGAGCGACGAGGCGACGGACTCCCGGGCGCGCTCGGCCCATCTCGCATCCTCCATTCGTCGAGGCGTTATCCTGGAGAGGCGAGGCACCGCTCCTCTACAATAGCGGGCCGGCCCCGCGCTGTCAGGTCCCCCTTGGCCGGGGAAGGGCCCCTTCCCGCATGATCCGACTCGACAGGGTCCGCCGCCGGTTCGGGGCCCAGATCCTCTTCGACGGCCTCTCGTGGATGATCCCGCGCGGCGCCCGCCTCGGACTCGTCGGTCCCAACGGAGCGGGGAAGACCACCGTACTGCGCATTCTCGCCGGCCTCGACGCTCCCGACGCGGGAGAAGTGAGCCGCCCGTCCGCGCTAAGGATCGGCTACCTGCCCCAGGAGGTGGAAACCGTCGCGGAAGGGAGCGTGCTCTCCGTGGTGCTCGACGGGTTCGGCGAGCTCCGGCGGCTCGAAGAGGAACTCGAGAGGCTCGAGCGGAGGATGGCCGATCTCGGACCCGTCGACGCGGAGCTTCAGGCCGTGGCCGCGGCGTACGGCGCCGCGCGGCATCGCTTCGAGGCGCTCGGGGGCGACGGAGTCGAGGCGCGCGCCAAGGCGATCCTGAGCGGTCTCGGCGTCCCCGAGGGGCGGTTCCACGGTCCGCTCTCCGAGTTGTCGGGAGGGTGGCGGATGCGGGTGGTCCTGGCCCGGCTCCTCCTCGGCTCGCCCGACCTCCTGCTCCTCGATGAGCCGACGAACCACCTCGATCTCGAGGCGATCGGCTGGCTCGAGGAGTTCCTGTCGTCGTTCGAGGGGGCGTTCGTCGTGGTCTCCCACGACCGCTACTTCCTGAACCGGATGGTGAAGGGGATCGTGGAGCTGGAGCGGGGCCGTCTCGCCGTCTATCCGGGGAACTACGACGAGTACCTCGCCGAGCGCGAAGCGCGGGAAGTCGCTCTCGAGGAGGCGGCCCGGCAGCAGGCACGGGAGATTGCCCGGGTCGAGCGGTTCGTCGAGCGCTTCCGCTACAAGGCGACGAAAGCGCGGCAGGTCCAGTCCCGCCTCCGAGCCCTCGAGAAGGTCGAGCGGATCGAGGCGCCGAGCCGCAGGCGCGGGATCCGCTTCGACTTCCCGCCGGCGCCCCGCTCCGGGGACGACGTGGTGCGCGGCGAGCGGTTCTCCAAGGCGTTCGGCGAGACGGTGGTCTATCGCGATGCGGACCTCCTGCTGCGGCGCGGCGACCGGGTGGCCCTGGTGGGGCCCAACGGCGCCGGCAAGTCCACGCTCCTCAAGCTCCTCGCCGGACGCCTCCTGCCCGACGAGGGGCGTCTCGACCTCGGGCACCACGTGATCGCGAAGTACTACGCCCAGCACCAGCTCGACGCCCTCGACCCGAGGAGCACGGTCCTCGAGGAGATGGAGAAGGCCGCCGATCCGGGAATGATCACCCGCCTCCGCTCGCTCCTGGGCTGCTTCCTCTTCTCGGGCGAGGACGTGGACAAGAGGGTCGCGGTGCTCTCCGGCGGGGAGAAGGCGCGGCTCGCCCTGGCGCGGATGCTCGTGCGTCCCGCCAACCTGCTGCTCCTCGACGAGCCGACGAACCACCTGGATCTCAGGAGCCGCGAGGTCCTCGAGGACGCGTTGGACGAGTACGGGGGGACGCTCGTGGTGATCTCCCACGACCGGTACTTCATCAACCGGATCGCCACCTCGATCGCCGAGGTCGGCGGCGGCAGGATCGACCTCTACCCGGGAGACTACGACACGTTCGTGGAGCGCGGCCGGAGCCTCGCGGCCGCATCACCGCGCGAGGCGGTCGAGCCTTCTGCCGACGAGGCCGCGCCGGCGCGGCAGCTGGGCCGGGAGGCGAAGCGCCGGCAAGCGGAGGAGCGCAACCAGCGGTACCGGGAGCGCCGGGCCGCTGAACGGCGCCTGGCCCCGATCGAGGCGGAGATCGCGACGCTCGAGGAGCGGGTTCGCGAGCTGGCGGCGCTCCAGGCGGACCCGACGGTTCTGAGGGACGCGCGCCGGGCCCGGGAGGTCGGGCGCGAGCGCCAGGATGCACAGGAGCGACTCGACGCGCTCTACGCCCGGTGGGAGGAGATCGCGGCGGAATGAGCCCGGGCACCGCCCCTCCGGGCGGACCTTGCCCGGTTCGTACGGCTTCCGGGTTACGATGGACGGCCTGGGACGATCGACGCCGCGACCGGCGACCGCGTTCGCAAGGGGGCGTTCCATGAACCTCGAGAAGCTCGACCGCCGCGACCTCAGACTCATCGTCGCCTGCGTCGTGATCGGCGCGGTCAGCCTCGTCGTCGGAATACGGTACTACTTCCTGGCGTTCCCCGAGGCCTCGATCGAATTCCGGGTGACGAAGGAGAGCTCGCGCCCGGTCGCGACGTCCTTCCTCGGACGGATGGGCGTCGCGACGTCCGGGTACCGTCACGCCGCCGTGTTCGGGTTCGACGATCAGCAGAAGACCTTCCTGGAGCGCGAGCTCGGGGTCGAGGAGTCGAACCGGCTCCTGGCGACGACGGTGCGTCTCTGGCGCTGGAAGCACCGCTGGTTCCGGCCGCTCCAGAAGGAAGAGGCGTCGGTCGAGGTCACGACGAAGGGCGAGGTCGTGGGGTTCCGGCACCTCCTCGCGGAAGACGTCGCCGGAGCGGATCTCCCGGTCGAGGCGGCACGGAAGGCCGCAGAGACGTTCCTCGCGGAGACCGTCGGCCGCCCGATCGATAGGCTGTCCTTCGTCGAAGGCTCCCTCGAGAAGCGCCCCCACCGGACCGACCACTCGTTCACGTGGAAGGTGAAGGGAAGCGAGGTCCACGGCGCGGATTATCGGGTGGAGGTCGGGATCGCCGGCTCCGGTGTCGCGAGCTACGCCGAGTTCCTCAAGGTCCCGGACACCTGGATACGGGACTACGCGAAGCTCCGATCGAAGAACGAGATCGCGGGCCAGATCGATTCGGTCCTGCTCCTCCTGACCGGTCTCGCGATGCTGGTGCTCCTGGTCCGCAGGATCCGCCGGGGGGATGTCCGCTGGAGGGCGGCGGGCCTGCTCGGCGGGCTGATCTTCGTCCTCCTGAGCGTCTCGCAGCTCAACCAGCTTCCCTCGGCATTCTACGCCTACGACACCACGACGTCGTTCGGCGGCTTCGTGCTCGGGGGCGTGCTTCGCGCCTTCGGGGCCGGCCTGGGGGCGGGGCTCCTGATCTTCCTCGTGGCCGCGTCCGCGGAGCCCCTGTATCGAGAGCGCTTCCCGAGATTCCTCTCACTGACCTCGCTGCTTCGGCCGCGGGCGCTCCGCACGCGGGAGTTCTTCCTCGCGTCCCTCGTGGGCGTCACGCTCACCTGCTTCTTCTTCGCCTACGAGAACGTCTTCTACCTGATCGCGAACCGCTGCGGCGCCTGGGCGCCGCGGGACGTGGCCTACTCGGACCTCCTGTCGACGTCTTTCCCCTGGGTGTACGTCCTGTTCTTCGGCTTCCTCCCGGCGATCTCCGAGGAGTTCATCTCGCGGATGTTCTCGATTCCCTTCTTCGAGAGGATCCTGAGGAGCACCGCGGCGGCGATCGTGATCGCCGCGTTCATCTGGGGATTCGGCCACGCCGCCTACCCGAACCAGCCGTTCTGGATCCGCGGGCTCGAGGTCGGGATCGCCGGGATCGTGTTCGGGCTCGTCATGCTCCGCTTCGGCATCGCGTCGGTCGTGATCTGCCACTTTTCGGTGGACGCCCTCTACACGGCCTTCGTGCTCATTCGTTCGCCCAACCTCTACTACCGGATCTCCGGCAGCCTCTCCGCGGGGATCTTCGTCCTCCTACTCCTCGCCGCCGCCGCCGCCTATCTCTTCAGGGGAGGCTTCCGCCCCGCCGAGGACTCGAACGCCGACGAGGGGGTCCCGCCCCCGGCCGAGCCGCAGGAGGCCGCCGCGGCGGGACCGGCGCCGGCCGTCGCGTATCGCCCGCTTCCGCGTCGGCGGATCCTGTGGGGGCTCGTCGTCGCGGTGATCCTCGCGGCGCTCCCCGCCGTCCCCGTGGCGTACTTCGGCGACGGGATCGAGTTCCGCGCGACCCGTGGGCAGGCCCTGGACGCGGCGTCGGCCTTTCTCAGGTCGAGCGGGTTCGACGTCGCCTCGTACCGGACCGCGGTCGCGCTTCTGGACCGGACCGACCCGACCGCGGCGTCGTACCTGCTGAAGTCCGGCGGTCTCGACGCGGCGAACAGGCTCTACGCGTCGATGGTGCCGACCCCTCTCTGGCGGGTGCGCTTCTTCGTGCCCGGTCAGAAGCAGGAGTACGGGGTCTCGGTGAGCGTCGCGACCGGGGACGTCGTCGGCTTCGAGCGGACCCTGCTCGAGAGCGCGCCCGGTGCCTCGCTCTCCAAGGAGCGGGCGCTCGAGGTGGCGCGCGCGTTCCTCGTGTCCCACGGAATCGATCCCGCCGCGGGCGAGATCAAGGAGCAGTCGGAGAAGGACGAGAAGGCGCGCCGGGACCACACGCTCGTCTGGGAGTTCCCGGAATCCGGCGCGGGCAAGGCCAGCGCCCGGCACGAGGTCGTCGTGCAGGGCGACGTCGTCGGCTCGTGGGGGAGGACGGCCAAGATCCCTGAAGAGTGGCGTCGCGATCGCGAGAGGCAGACCGCGATCACCGTCGTCTTCCGGTGGCTCGCGCTCCCGTTCTTCGGCCTCCTGGGCGTCCTCGCGCTTCTGCTCCTGATCTCGAGGATTCGAGCGGGGGTGATCCCGTGGAGATTCGCCTTCGCGGCGGGCGGCGTCGCGGCGGCGGCCACGCTGGCGCGGATGGGCCTCTCCCTCGACACCTTCTGGTCCCGTTACGACACCTCGATCCCGGCGGGCGGCTACCTGATCGTGATCCTCGTGAGCGTGCTCCTCGGGACCGTCGTGTTCTTCTTTGCCGGGACGATCGTGGCGGGATTCGCGGGCTCGCTCTACTCGCAGGCCGCGTCCATGCTGCGGCGCCAGAACCTTCGAGCCTTCGGGCGCGACGCGCTCCTCGCCGGCTTCGTCGCCCTGGGCTTCGCGCTCGGCGCGCCGGCGCTCCTCCGTCTCCTGCAGGCCGCGATCCCCGCCGGGCGGCTCGTCTCCGGCATCACCGGACCGACGGGGATCGAGTCGAAAGCCCCGTTCCTCTTCTCGCTCCTCAACACGTTGTCCGTGGCGGTCTTCGTTCCGGCGATCGCCGCCATCGCCGCCGGCGTCCTCTCGCGGTCCTTCAAGCGCCCGATCGCGCGGGTGCTTCTCGCATGCTTCTTCGTCCTCTCGTTCCTTCCCGGGCCCGCCCGGACCGCACCGGAGTACGCCCTGGGAGCGCTCTCGCTCATCGTCGTGTCCGCCCTGGTGCTCGGCCTCGTCCTGTGCTTCCTCAGGGACAATCCGCTGGCATGGGTCTGGTGCGTCTGGTTCGGGCGAGGCGGCGCCGCCGGGATCCAGCTCCTGACGGAGCGTTCGGGGGCGTACCGGCTCCAGGGGGCGCTAGTGGTCGTCGTCGTGCTCGTCTCGGCGGGCTGGCTCGCCGTCGAGTCCGCTCGCCGGGATCGCCCGGCATTGCAGTCCTGACGCCGCGAGGGGTCAGACCTTCCGGCTCCGCTCGAGGATGAACTTGAGGTCCTCCACCGTCCGGTCCCGCTTGGCGTCGGAGAGGCCGAGGATCTGCTTGAGCGCATCGCCGATGTGCGGAATGTACTTCTCGATGTAGGAGCGCTTCTGTGCCTCGTCGGCCGCCCTGCGTCGGTGCCTCACGAACCCGCCCAGTCGCCTCCCCGCCTCCATCAAAGCGAGTCTTATCTCCTTCACGATCTCGGGGTAGGACGCGACCGCCTCCTTGGACTCGGAGGTGAACGGGACCCACGCCGACGCGATGTGGACGAACAGCACGGCCGGCCCCACGGGGAGCGCGCCGCGGGCCTGCTGCAGCCCGTAGCTCTTCCAGTCCACCGACAGCGCCGCCTTCGTGATCGCGCACGCCGACTGCTGGTACTGCAGCGGCACGCGGTTCGCGAACCGGTACAGCTCGACCGGCTCCTCGGCCGGCCGGTCTCCCCCGTACGCGAGCCCCACCTCGACCTGGAACGGGTTGCCCCGGTAAACGGCGGGAGGACGGGTGACCGCCGTGGCGAAGTCCGCCTTTACCCTCGCCTCGAGGCCGCGGGAGAGCAGATCCTCGCCGATCGGCGACAGGCAGGCGGTCGGCG
Source organism: Terriglobia bacterium (assembly GCA_020073205.1). Classification (NCBI taxonomy): domain Bacteria; kingdom Pseudomonadati; phylum Acidobacteriota; class Terriglobia; species Terriglobia bacterium. Next base: position 12,849 of record JAIQFR010000078.1, on the reverse strand, counting down.
GGGCCATGATCCTGACCTTGGGGATCGCGTGGAACAGGAGCTCGATCTGTCCTGCGCTCAGGCGGTGCGGTCGCACGTCGGGGGACAGACCGGCCACCCGGCAGATCTCGCCGGCGACGGCGTCGCTCACCCGCGAGAAGTCCGTCCGGAGCGCCGTCCTGAGGTTCCTCGCTCGGGTGTCCTTCAGCATCTGGATCAGGATGCCCAGCTCGACCCCGTAGGGGTGCGGCTTGATCTCCAGGGACTCGCGCGGCAGCTCCGACGCCACGCGCTGGAAGATTCGGGGCTCCTCCCTGGGCGTCGCGTACCGGACCGCGGCATGAGGGTTCGCGAGCACGGTCTGCTCGACGTAGTCGTCCACCGACCGGCGCCCCTTCTTGTAGATCGCCTCGAGCTCGATCTCCACTCGCGTGCCGTGGGGCCGGTCCCACTCGGTCTCCTCGTCCTTGAGGACCACGGGAGCGTTCTTCTGGGTGTCGATGGCGATCTCGAAGAGATGCGCGGGCTTCTTCGGCCCGATGCGCGACAGGATCCTCACCGGCCGGCCGGTGGTGATCTGGCCGTACATCCCGGCCGCCGAGATCCCGATCCCCTGCTGGCCGCGCTGCTGCTTCAGGCGGTGGAACTTGGAGCCGTAGAGGAGCTTCCCGAAGATCTTGGGGATCTGTGGACGGACGATCCCCGGGCCGTTGTCCTCCACGGCGATCCGGTAGCGGTTCTCGGCGATCTCGGCGATCTCGATCGTGAGCTCCGGCAGGATGCCGGCCTCCTCGCAGGCGTCGAGGGAGTTGTCCACGGCCTCCTTGACCGCGGTGAGGAGGGCCTTCTGCGGATTGTCGAATCCGAGGAGGTGGCGGTTCTTGGTGAAGAACTCCGAGATCGAGATCTCGCGCTGTCGTGTGGCCATGGAGACCGCGTCCTCGCGCCGTCCCGCTCCGCGGCCCGCACGCGGCCGGGCGCGGCCGGGCGCTTCGGAAGCCGGCGCGACCGCCAGCTCCGGCGCGGGGGATGGGCCGCGGGGCTCCGCGACGCTCGCGACGGAGGACGCCGGCGCGGAGGAGAGCGGAAGCCGCTCCGCACCCGGGTCGTCGAAGAGCGACGCCTGGCCCGGGCTCGACCGGACCGCGGACGCTCTCGCGGGCCTCGCTGGCGAAGGTTCTTTCATGGCGGGGGCATTCTAGCAGGGGGAAAGGCGCGGCCCGCGGTAGTAGAATCTTCCGTCTCTCGGAGGGGGGCGTGATTCCCGGCACCGGTCGCGCGACAGAGGCGGAGGGCCCGGCGAACGGGCGGTGGGCGGTCCGTCTCGGGGCCGCCGGGGCGGTCGTGTTCGTCGCCGGCGCGGTTCTGCCCGCCGCGATCGACGCGGCGGGGCTCCCCGGCGGATCCGTGCTGCGGGCCGCTTACCACCCGCTCTGCCACCAGATGCCGTCCCGCTCCCTGCCGTGGGCGGGACACCCCGTCGCGGTCTGCGCGCGCTGCGCGGGGTTGTACCTGGGCGGCACGCTGGGCCTGCTCCTCGCGTCGCTCGCCCGGAGGGCGGCGCAGGTGCCACCCGGCCTCCGATGGCTCGCGCTGGCAGCGATGCCGACGGCGCTCGACGTCATGGCGGGACAGGTCTTCGGCGCCGGCCTACCGAACGTCCCGCGCCTGCTGCTCTCCCTTCCCGCGGGCTTCGTCGCGGGCCTCTATCTGGCCGCCGGGCTTGCCGACCTCGGAGGAAGTCGATGGACGAGAACTCTCCCGATCTTCTCCGGCCCACGCTGACCGCCGGTATCCTGTTCGGGGCGGTCGCGAGCGTCCCGTTCCTGAACCTGCTCAACTGCGCGTGCTGCTCGCTCGTGCTCGGTTGCGGGTTCTTCGCTTCGTGGCTCTACGCCGGCGAGTGCCGACGGAGCTTGATCGAGTTCCGTCCGGGAACCGGAGCGATGGTGGGCCTCGTGTCGGGCGCGTTCTACGCCGTGACCGAGAGCCTGCTCGAGACGATGATCCATCTCTTCGCCGGCGATCCCACCGCCCGCGCCATGCTCTCCTTGATCCGAAGCCTCCCGAGCCTTCCCGCCGAGAACCGCGACATGCTCGAGCAGGCGCTGCGGCAGGCTTCGGAGGCGATCCCGACCGTCGGCTCGTTCGTGATCGGCTTCTTCGTGATGGTCCTGGTGGCAGCGGTCTTCTCGACGCTCGGCGGTCTGATCGGCGGCGCGGTATTCCGGGTTCCCCCGTCCGCGTCGGCGCCTCCGATCGCGGAAGACGGGTACGGACCGCCGCCTTCCGCGCCTGCGGTCTGATCCGACGGACGTTCGGGATCGGCCGCGAACGTGTCCGCGGGCGTCCGCCCGCGGACGCGCGGCCAGGCTCGACCGTGTTGCGCTCCGGGAAGCACCGCGCTCCCTTGGAGTTGTCGTGCCCCGCGATGCTGGCCCGGGAGTTGCGGTCGTTTCCGGGCGCGGAGGGGGCGCTGCTCCCGGCCGCCGGCGCCGGGTCCGGGACCCCCGGTGGCGGCGGTAGGTCACCGCCGGGCGCGGGCCGGGGTACTTTCGAGGAGGCGGCTCCGGCCCGCCGCCTGATTCGCCACGAGGCGCCTTTCGCTCCTCCCCTCCACGATCCCTCCCGCTCACGACGTATTCGCGCTCCGGATCGCATTGACCGTGGGACGAGGCCGGTTAGTATGAGGCGGAACCCGGCAAGGGAGGGGAGACATGTCCGACCCACGGTTCGTCCACGTCGGCCCGGACGGAACGCTGACGCAGGTCGCCACGCTGGACGAGCTTCTGAGCGGCGTCCGGACCGGAGGCTATGCCTGGCTCGACTTCTTCGACCCGTCCCGGGAGGACCTCGTCCCTCTCGTCGGTCGGTTGGGAGTGCATCCGCTGTCCGTGGACGATTGCCTCGACGAGAACCAGGTGCCCAAGTACGAGGAGTTCCCGACCAACACGTTCATCCTCGTGAACGGCCACCGTAAGCAGGACGGGGTGCTCGTCCAGCAGGAAGTCGACTTGATCCTCGGGAAAGACTTCGTCGTCACGGTCAGCGGGCACCAGGGCGGCCCCCTGAAGCTGCGCGAACGGGTGGAGGAAGTCGCCGCGAAGGACCCGGCCGCGATCGGGCAGGGGCCCGACGTGCTCCTGTACGTCGTCCTGGACCACGTGGTGGACGCGAAGCTCGCGGCCATCGAGTCGGTGCAGGATGCCATCGACGGCGCGGAGGAGGAGATCCTGAGGAGCCCTTACAACTTCAGCCCGGATCTGCTGATGCGCCTGCGCCGGGAGCTGCTGACGCTGCGCAAGAGCCTCTTCCACGAGCGGGAGATCCTGGTCAAGATCTGCCGTCGCGACTCTCCGTACGTCTCCGACCGGTCCATCTACCACTTTCGAGACGTCTACGATCACCTGACGAAGTACTTCGAGATCGTGGAGATCTGCCGGGAGATGATCACGAGCCTGATGGAGATCTACCTGTCCATGGTGAACAACCGGATGGCGCGGGTCGCCAACCGGACCAACGCGTCCGTAAGGCGCCTCACGCTGATCACCACGGTCTTCATGCCGCTGACGCTCCTGGCGGGCATCGGCGGCATGTCCGAGTGGACCATGATGACCGGCTCGTCCCACTGGAAGATCGCCTACCCGGCCCTCGTGCTGGGGATGCTCGTGATCGGAGTCGTCAGCTACCGGCTTCTGTTGCTGGCGGAGGCGCGCAAGCCCGCCAGGTAGAGGCGGGCCAGGAGAACCGAACATGGGCGAGGGGAGGGGAGAGATCCCGCCGTTCGGCGGCGAGGAGGCGCGGTCGTCGTTCGACGGCGCTCGGGTGGTCGTCCTGCCCGTGCCCTACGAGGGGACGGTCTCCTGGGGATCGGGGACGTCCCGCGGCCCCGAGGCGATCCTCAGGGCCTCCACCCAAGTCGAGCTGTACGACGAGCAGACGTGCACCGAGCCGTTCCGCGCGGGGATATTCACCGACCCGATGCTCCCGATTCCCGACGGCCCGACGGAGAAGGTGGTAGACGCGGTCGCGTCGCGCGTCGGCGAGCTGATGGCTGCCGGGAAGTGGGTCGTGATGCTCGGCGGCGAGCACTCGATCACCCCCGGGGCGGTCTGCGCGGCGGCCGCGCGCAATCCCGGGCTTCATCTCGTCCAGCTCGATGCCCACGCCGACCTGCGCGAGTCCTACGAGGGAAAGCCGTGGAGCCACGCCTCCGCCATGGCGCGGTGCCTCGACCTCGCCCCGATTCGCGCCGTCGGGATCCGGAACTACTCGATCGAGGAGGCGGAGCGGATCCGCGCAGGGATTCCCGGCTATGCGGTGGTCCACGCGTGGGAGATGGAGCGGGACGGCTGGCAGGCCCGGGTCCTTAACGGGCTCGACGGGAAGCCGGTCTACCTCACGATCGACCTCGACTACTTCGACCCGTCGGTGATCCCCGCGACCGGGACGCCCGAGCCCGGAGGCGGCGCCTGGTGGCCGACGCTGCGATTCCTCTACGAGCTGTTCCGGCGGGCCCGGGTCGTGGCGTGCGACCTCGTGGAGCTGGCGCCCGCCCCAGGCTTGCACCACGCGGATTTCACGGCCGCGCGGCTCGCGTACAAGGTGATGGGGATGGCGTTCCCCCCCGAGTCAGGAGCCGCCGGCCGCTAGCTCCGCGCCCACCTCAGGATCTCCGGGACGGTCGGCCGCTTGCCGTACATGAGCACGCCGATCCGGAAGATCTTCGCGGTCCCCTTGAACAGAAGCCAGATCGCCCCGAGCATCAGGACGATGGATAGGAGGATCTGCCACAGCGGAGGCGTGAGCACGCTGATCCGCATGTACATGACCATCGGCGTGAAGATCGGGATCATCGAGACGACCACGGCCACGGTGGAGTCGGGGTTGTTCACGAAGAAGAACGCCGCCAGCATCGGGATGACCAGGCACATGGTCACGGGGGTCGTGAGGTTCTGCGCCTCCTGCTCCGAGTTGCAGACGGCCCCGATGGCGGCGAACAGCGCCGTGTACATGAAGTAGCCGAGGACGTAGAAGACGACGAACCCGACGAGCTTGAACGGCGAGAACGCGTCGAGGGCGGAGGTCCAGTCGGCCGCCACCTGCTGGGCGGCGAAGTAGGCGCGCAGCGCCCCGGCGGTGACGACGTAGATCGCCATCTGGGTCAGTCCCACGAGGCCGATCCCGACGATCTTCCCGGTCATGAGCTGGTCGGGGGTGAGCGACCCGAGGAGCACCTCCATGACGCGGCTCGATTTCTCCTCGAGGATCCCGCGCATGACGGCGATGCCGTAGAGGAGGAGCGACATGTAGAGGACCATGACGAAGGCGAAGGTCCCCAGCCAGGTCTGGAGGAACCCCTTCTTCTTCGACTCGCCGCCGGCCGAGACCTGGAACGTGCCCAGGTCGATCGGCTTCATGATCGCGTCGAGGGTCTTCCGGTCGAGGCCGAGGTTGCTCTTCTCGAGCCGCAAGCCCACCACCGCGTTCTTGAGCGCCTTCTCGATCCGCTCGGTGGCCATCACGTTGCCGACGTTCTTCGCGTAGAACCTAAAGGCCTCCTTCGAGTCGATGTCCTCCGCCACGGTCAGGATCCCGGAGAGCTTCCCCGCGACCACCTTCGGCTCGAGCGAGCGCCGGGTCTCGTCGAGGCTCCCGCGTACCGGTTCGGGCACGAGGACGAATTCGCGTCGCCCATCCTTGAGCTTGTCGTCGAGCCCCTGGGCGGTCGCGGCGAGAAGGCGGCCGGTGGCGTCCACGAACGCGATGTTCTTCTGTTCGGCGGGGGTGACGAACATCACCGCGAACTGGATGCCGAACATCACGATCATGAGGAGCGGGAACACCGCCGTGCCGATCCAAAACGACTTCTTCTTCACCCGCTCCAGGTACTCGCGCCTTATGACCATGAGGATCTTATGCATGGGCCTCTCCCCCGCCGACGAGCTCGATGAAGATGTTGTGAAGGGTGGGGGACACGATCTCGAACCTCCGAATCCTGAGGCGTCCCACCGACGCCTTGAGGAGGTCCTGCGGGTCCGCGCCCGCGGCGAGACGGATCTCCTGGTACTGCCCGTAATCGTCCACGCTGGCGACGCCTGCGACCGATCCGAGGAACGAGCCGTCTCCCTCGAAGTCCATCAGCACCGAGTTCTTCCCGAACCCGGCCTTGACCTCGCTCAGGACGCCCGTGAGCGCGACCTTCCCGCGGTTGATCAGGGCGATCCGCTTGCACAGCCTCTCGGCGGTGTCCATCTGGTGCGTCGAGAACAGGATCGTGGTCCCCGCGCGGTTCAGCTCGACGATCACGTCCTTGAACAGGTCCTGGTTCACCGGGTCCATCCCCGAAAACGGCTCGTCCAGGATCAAGAGATCGGGCTTCGCCATCACCGCCGCCACGAACTGCGCCTTCTGCTGCATCCCCTTGGACAGCTCCTCGACCTTCTTGTCTTTCCAGCCGCCGAGCTCCAGCCGGTCCAGCCAAGCGAGCCCGGCCTTTCGCGCCGCCGCCGGCGCCATGCCCTTGATGGCGCCCTGGAACTCCAGCATGTCCCCCAGCTTCATCTTCCGGTAGAGGCCGCGCTCCTCCGGGAGATAGCCGATCCGGTCCTTGGTGCCGTCGGCGAGGCTCTGGCCGAGAATTCGGACCTCGCCCGCGTCGGGCCGAATGATGTCCATGATCATGCGGATCGAGGTGGTCTTCCCGGCGCCGTTCGGTCCGAGGAGGCCGAAGACCTCCCCCTGGGGCACCTCGAGGTCGATTCCGTCGACGGCGCGGAAGTCACCGAACGTCTTCGTCACGCCGTGCAGGACAATCGCTGGCTCCATGCACGCTCCTCCCTGCGGTCTGAAAGCGACCGCCACCGTATGGCGATTATACGGGATCGGTGGGCCCGGGTTCGCCACGGGATGGCGTGGGGTCTGAAGCTCCGGGGCGGCGTTGCAGGGCCGGCCCCCGATCGCGTAACCTAGCCCCGCCATGCTCACGGGATTCAACACGGACGTCGAGTACGACGGTCGGGTCTTCCACGTTCAGACCGAGGACAAGGGGCTCAAGAACCCGCTGGTGGAGAGCCTCGTGTACACGGGCGGGGAGATCGTGGGCTCGAGGCGGAGCTCCTACGCGGACCTCGCGGGCGCCGACGGGCCCTCGGAGATCGAAGTTCAGCGCCGGATGGAAGGCCAGCACCAGGCGGTTATCCGCGAGGTGATGAGCGGGAGATTCGATCCCGAGGGGCCGAAGCCGTTCGGCTACAACATCATCACGAACCGGAGCCTCGACGAGGTGGTCCTCGACTACCTCTCGAAAGCCATCGGGAACGAGCGGATCCGACTCGAGATGGAGGACCGGCAGGCGTTCGAGGAGGACACCCGCCCCACGCTCGTGCTCCGCGTCCTCGGCGACGAATCCGAGCGGCCGATCGCTGGAGCCAGGGTCACGGTGAAGCTCATCACGAGTCGGGAGCGCCCGAACGAGCTCTTTTCGGGGACCACCGGCCCCGACGGCCGCGTCGCCGCGACGCTCGAGATCCCCGACCTGGCCGGCGCGAACGCGGCCGTCCTGTGCCAGGCCGAAGGGCTCGGGAACAACGCCGAGATCAAGCAGCTGATCCGCAAACGCGACCGGCCTTCCGGCCCCTGAGCGCCGCTCACTCCCTCATTTGCCCCCTGAGCCGCGCCATCTCCCGCTCCGCTTCGTCCCGCCGGCTCGCGGCGCGCTTGTCGTAGGTCTTCTTCCCCCGAGCCAGGGCGATCTCCAGCTTGATCTTCCCCCCCTTGAGGTAGAGCTTCGTCGGCACGAGCGTCATGCCGCCGGCCTCGGTGGCGCGCGCGAGCTTGCGGAGCTCGCCGCTGTGGAGCAGGAGCTTCCGGGGTCTCACGGGGTCGGGGTTGTCCCGCCCCCCCTGGGCGTACGGGCTGAAATGAGCGTCGTGGAGGAACGCTTCGCCTCGCTCGATCTTCGCGTAGGCCTCCTTCAGGCTCACCCGGCCGTCGCGCGCGGACTTGACCTCGGTCCCCGTGAGAGCGATCCCCGCCTCGATGCGCTCGAGCAGGTGGTACTCGTGGGACGCCGCGCGGTTCGTCGCCAGGATCGGATTCTCCGCGCGATCCCTGACCTTCCTGGCCAAAACTCCCCTCCGGTGCGGTCCCGCGGTGCGGGTGAGTATAGCAGCACCGTACAGGTGATATATTGAACGCGGCGGCCATGGGGGCGCAGGCCCCCGCCGAAACCTCCTCGTGCCTCCGGACGTCACCGGCCGGGGGCGGGTTGCCCGAGGGATGAGGGTCCCGATGGAGATCGTGGTCGTTCGGTTCCCGCCCGCCGGGCGCTGCGTCACGTGCGACCCGTCGGGATTCGATCTCGGGGTAGGAGAATCCTGCATCGCCGAGACCGACCGCGGACCCGAGTTCGGGATCGTCGCCCAGCTTGGCTTCCGTTACGAGCGGGCGGGCGAGCCCGAGCGCCCGCTTCCGAACGTGCGCCGCCGCGCGACCCAGGAGGACGAGGAAGCCTACGCGCACAAGGTGGTGCTGGAGCGCGAAGGGCGGGAGTACTGCATCGCGCGGATCGAGGAGCATCGACTTCCGATGAAGCTCGGGCGCGTGGAGCGTCAGCTCGACGGCAAGAAGATGACGTTCTACTTCACAGCCGAGGGGCGCGTGGACTTCCGCGAGCTGGTGCGGGACCTCACCGGGAAATTCCACGCCCGGGTCGAGCTGAGGCAGATCGGCGCGAGGGACGACGCTGGAATGCACGGCGGCTGCGGCCTCTGCGGGCGCGTCCTGTGCTGCGCCGATTGGATCCGCGGCTTCGACCCGGTGTCGATCAAGATGGCGAAGGTCCAGGGGCTGTCGCTGAATCCCGCCAAGATATCGGGAATGTGCGGGCGATTGATGTGCTGTCTCCGGTTCGAGTACGAGCCTCGACAGGATCCGCGCCGAAGGGGAGGGGACGCGGACTCCGCCTCGGCGTCCCCGCCCGAGGACCCGGGGCCGCGCGACGAGCGGCGCGTCCTTCCCGTGATCCCGTAGCCCGCGACGTCTTCGGGTCAGCCCTCGCCGATCTCCGCGAGCCTGCGAACCAGCTCGTCGCGGGGCATCCCCAGCGTCTTCGCGGCCGCCTTGACCGCAGCCCGCCGGTCGCCGCCCGCGGCTTCGAGCGCCGCGCGCCATGCCGACGCGAGGGGAGCCGCCGCGCGGGGGGACGGAGCGTCTCCCTCGCGGGCCCCCTCGATCGCCAGCGCGATCTCGCCGCGAATCTCGCCGTCGCCGAGGGCATCGAGGATGTCCTGCGCGGCCCCCGGGATCAGCGTCTCGTGCATCTTGGTCAGCTCGCGCCCCAGGATCATCGGGCGCCGCTCGAGGATCTCATGGGCATCGCGGAGCGCCTGGCGGATCCGATGGGGGGCCTCGAACACCACCACGGTGCGGGGCTCCCGGGCGAGTTCGGCGAGGCGCCGGCGTCGCTCGCCGGCACGGTGCGGCAGGAAACCGTCGAACACGAAGCGGTCCGCCGTGAGACCGCTGGCCGACAGCAGCGCCGCGACGGCAGTGGGACCGGGAACCGGCGAGACCCGGAGCCCCTCCTCCCGCGCGGCGCGCACCAGGAGGGAACCCGGGTCGGACACCCCCGGCGTCCCTCCGTCCGAGACCAGGGAGACGTCGCCGCCCTCCCGCAGGACGCCCAGAACCGGCTCGAGCCTGGAATGCTCGTTGAATCGATGGCAGGAGATCATCCGCACTTCGATCCCGAATCTCGCCAGGAGCTTCGCGGTCCGGCGGGTGTCCTCACAGGCGACCAGCGCCGATTCCCTGAGGGTCCGCTCGGCCCGCGGCGAGAGATCCTCGAGGTTGCCGAGGGGCGTCGCGACGACGAAGAGCGTCCCGGCCACGGACAGAATCCTAGCACCGGGATGCGCGGTAGCGGGCCTCCATCGTCAGGCTCGACCGCCGGCGGCGGCGCGGGTAGGATGTCGCGTGGGGACGATGCCGCGACGCGAGCGTCTCGAGGAGGAGCGGAATGCACAGGAGACCGCCGGCCCGGGTCGGGATGATCGTCGCGACGGCGCTCCTCTTGGGCGCAGCTCCGCCCGGAACGCCGCCGACCGGCACCGAGCCCCCCGCTGACCGACCGGCGCCGATCCACTCCGCCGGCGCCGCGCTCGAGCGCGGGGTCGTGGATGCCACGCTCGCGTTCCTGCGCTCGGATGCGAGGGCGGTACGCGAGGCGCTGGATCGGATCGCTGCGGGTTGCCGCCGGCTCCGCCGCGACGACGTCTCGGCGTGGTCGGAGGACGTGGTCGTCTACGACGAGGCCTTCCACAAGACGGTGGATCTCGCCCGGGAGTTCGCGGCCGCCGAGGAGATGGACAAGGCGTTCGACCAGTTCACGTGGGCACAGAAGGCCTGCCGCACCTGCCACGAAATCGCGAAGAAGGCCCATCCCGCGGCGAAGGTGCCGTTGCCGGCGGCTCCGAAGTCCTAGAGCTCGTCCGTCGCCGTCAGCTCTTCCAATCCCTCGGGTAGCGGAAGTCCCACCCGACCGTCCGGGTCGAGACCTTGGCGATGATCGGCGGGCGCCGCTTGAACTGCGAGCGGACGACGAGCCGCGCCACCCGATCCACCAGCTCGCGCTCGAATCCCGCCGCGACCGCCGCCTCCCGGTCGAGGCGGGCGTCGACGAGCAGGGCGAGCAATCGGTCCACCCGCTCGTAGGAAAACCCGAGGTCGGCCTCGTCCGATTGCCGCGGCCAGAGATCGGCGGAAGGGGGCTTCCGCCGGATCGCCGCCGGCACGCGAAGGTACTCGGCGATCGCCCGGACCTGTGTCTTGTACAGGTCGCCCAACGGGTTCAACGCCGATGCCAGGTCGCCCCAGAGCGTCCCGTACCCGAGCAGCAGCTCCGTCTTGTTGCTCGTTCCGAGCACGAGGGCCCGATGTTGCTCCGAGCGGTCGTAGAGGACCATCATTCGGGCTCGGGCCATTACGTTGCCGAGGCGCAGCCGGTCCACCTTTCCGCACGCCCGATCGAAACCGTCCACCAGGAGCGAGATGTCGAACTTCTCGGCGAGGATCCCCAGCGCGCCGATGACGCTCTCCGCGTCGCGTACCGAGCCGGGGCTGCTGGACCGGTACGGGAGCACGAGCGCGACGACCGAGGCCGGCCCGAGGGCGCGGGTCGCGAGGTACGCGGCGACCGCGGAGTCGATGCCGCCCGAAAGGCCCAGCACGACTTTCGGTCTCCGGGTTCGGAGCAGCTCCGTCCGAATGAACCCGGTCAGGATGCTCACCGTGAGCCCGGGGTCCAGAGCGAGATCCGGCTCGACCCCGCGAGCCGAGGACTCGGCGGGCGCTCGACGGGATCGCTTCATGTCCGTTCCGGACCAACCGCGTCGTCGTCCTTCGCGTCCGGGAGCTCGTAGCGCAGCCGCCGTATCCGCTCGATCTCGCGGGCCGCGAGCTCCAGGTTCTCGTCGCGGAGCAGGGGATAGGCGATTCGGGCGCGCCTCAACACCCCGGCATCGAGCTCCACCACCTCGAGCGCGGGCTCGAGCGGCGGCAGCGCGGCGAGCACGCGGCCAAAGGGATCGATGGCGAGGGAGCCCCCGCCGAAGTTCAGACCGTCCTCGTAGCCCACCCGGTTCACGTACACGACGAACGCCGTCTCGAATTCGGCGGTGACGCGAAGGAGATCGTGCCAGACCGCGACGCTCGTGATGCCGCGGCCGGGGCGGGCCCCCCGGGTCGGGCCGCTGCTGGCCGCGAGGAGGACGTCCATGCCCTGTTGGGCCAGGATCCACGCACAGGCGGGGTGCCAGCAATCCTCGCAGATCAGCATGGCCGCCCGTCCGAAAGGGGCGTCGAACGCGCGAAGCCGGTCGCCCGCCGCGAAGTCCCGCCCCTCCTCGAACATGCCGTAAGTCGGCAAGTAGACCTTCCGATGCAGGTGCACGAGGCGGCCGCGGCTCAGGTACGCGGTCGCGTTGTGGTAGCGATGATCGTGGGTCTCCTCCACGAATCCGAGCATCACATCGACGTCACGAGACGCCCGCTCGAGCTTGCGGAAGCGTGCCGTGTCGACTCGCAAGGCGACTTCCGGCACCTGGTCTCGCAGCAGGTATCCCGTGAGTGAGAGCTCCGGGAAGACCACCAGGTCGGCCCCTGCCCGACGTGCTTCCGCGACCCTCTCGAGGTGGAACGCGAGATTCGCCTCGACCTCCCCCAGCCGGGGGGCGATCTGGGCCAGGGCCACGCGGACATTCCGCATCGAGCTCCCCTTCGTGCGCGCGACCGGTGCGAACGTTATCACAGCAGGCCCGCACCGCAATCCCGAGGGTCGTTCGACCCGCACTGCGCCAAAGAGGCGCATTTCGGAGTTGATCCTCCTAACTGCGTCAAATTGAACCGCCAAACTTCGAGCCCGACCGGCGATCGCAGTGGGACCTCGCGGGCTGCCTTCATGGAAGTGCTGCCGTATCAACCCATTTGCAGATCGTGGATCCTCGCGACCGCGTCGGCCGAGCTGGCCCGGATCTTTCATCTGATGATCGGCGGTCGGCAAGAACCGCGGTGAGTTTCCTCTCCCTGGGCCGCCCTGAAGCAGATTCCAACGAGGGTGGCGCTTCGATTCATCAAGAGACCGGAGAGACCGCTCAGAGCGACGAAGGGGAAGGGAGGGGGAAGCCGATGTCGAGAAAGGCGATTCTGGACGAGGCGATGGAGTACGACGAGGTGACTCCGGAGGAGGTCGCGGAGGCCCAGGCCGAGGTCGAGGCTGCCGCCCGGGCCGCGAGGCGCCGCCGGAGCGACAAGGACGTCGCCACGGATCGGCCCACGGCCGCGATCCTGCCGATTTACCTCAGGGAGATG
>JAIQFR010000077.1 GCA_020073205.1 Terriglobia bacterium | reverse complement strand
GGACGCGGAAGGGTTCGCGATCGTCGCGGGGGCTCCCGCGAAGCCCGGCTGCGTCGGGCCGCCCCTGGCCGATCTCGACGTGGCCCCGCTCGTGCTGGCGCTCGCCGGCTTCCCCCGAAGCCTCGAGATGCCGGGGCGCCTTCCTGCCGCTTGCCTCGATCTTCCGCGCGACCTCCCGCGCCCCGTACCGACGTTCGGCCGGCGCGCCCTCTCCGGCCGCTCGGCCACGAGCGACTACGACCCGGAGATGGTGGAGCGGCTGCGATCGCTGGGGTATCTGAGGTAGCGGGACCGCTGGTATCATCCGCCGTTCGAGGGAGGATCTCCTTGCTGCCCGTCTACACCCTCACGATCCTGGTGAGCGCGGCGCTCCTCTTCCTCGTCGAGCCGATGATCGGAAGGATGATCCTTCCGCGTTTCGGTGGAAGCTCCTCGGTCTGGATCGCCTGCCTCCTGTTCTTCCAGACGGTTCTCCTCGCGGGCTACGGCTACGCTCACGTGCTCGGCCGCCGCCTCGCTCCCCGGGCGCAGGTCATCGTGCACGGGATCGTGCTCCTCCTGCCGGTGGCGGTGCTGCCGCTCGGCCTTCCCGGCGGACCCGGACCTCGGGCGCTCTCGCCGGCGCTCCTCGTGCTCGCGCTCCTCGCGGTCTCGGTGGGACCGGCGTTCTTCGTGCTCTCCACCTCGGGGCCGCTGCTCCAGCGCTGGTTCGCCTCGACCACGCACCCCGCGGCGGGGGATCCGTACTTCCTCTACGCCGCGGGGAACGCCGGCAGCCTGGCGGCGCTCCTCTGCTATCCGCTGCTGGTGGAGCCGGCCTTGGGACTGCGGTCGCAGAGCCGGCTCTTCTCGGCGGGTTATCTGCTGTTCGTCGCGCTGGCGGGGGTCTGTGGCGTGTCGCTCTTGAGGTCGCGCGCCGCCCCGCCCGAGGCGCGGTCGCAGTCGGTCGAGGACGCCCGACCCCTCACGGCGGCCCGGCGCCTCCTCTGGGTCCTGCTCGCGTTCGCCCCGTCGAGCGTGCTCCTGGCCGCCACCCAGTACATGACCACGGACGTCGCGGCCGTCCCGCTGCTCTGGGTGGTCCCGCTCGCGCTGTACCTGCTCACGTTCATCCTCGCCTTCTCCCCGCGCGTCCTCATCCCGCGCCGCGCGGCCGGCTATGCGCTCGGCGCCCTGACCGTCGCGCTGGCCGCCGGGATACGGTTCAACTTCCTGGACGTCCCCCTTCCGCTGCTGCTCGTGGGGCACCTCGCCGCGGTACTCCTCGCGGGTCTCGTATGCCACGCCGGCCTCGCCGAGAGCCGGCCGACCACGGACCACCTCACCGAGTTCTATCTCCTCGTCGGGCTGGGAGGCGCTCTCGGCGGGGTCTTCAACGCGCTGATCGCGCCGCTCCTCTTCGATTCGATCGCCGAGTACCCGCTGGCCCTCATCCTCGCCTGCGCGCTCCGGCCCGCGCCCGCGTCGGCCGGCGGGGCGGGGGAGCGGCGAGGGCGTCTCGCCGGGGCCGTTCTCGACCTGGCCACTCTCGGCTCGCTGGCCGTCGTGGCCGTCGGCCTCGAGGCGGCGGTCCCGTCCCTTAGGGCGGCACTGCGGTTCGCGATCGTCGCCGTCCCCTGCCTCGCGCTGATCGCCGTGCCCCGGCGGATGGCCCTCGGCCTCGTCGCGCTGATGCTCCCGGCCTGGTTCCAGCTGAACCCCGGCGCCGCGCTGCTGCACGCGGCCCGGACGTTCTACGGCGTTCACCGCGTGCTGATGATCCAGCCGCCGCCGATCCGCACGAGGGACGCCGCGGGCCAGGTCCGGTCGTTCGAGATGAAGCCGTACCATCTGCTCCAGCACGGGACGACCGGGCACGGGATCCAGTACCCCGACCCGGAGCTCGCGTCGATCCCCACCGCCTACTACCACCGCAGCGGGCCGATCGGACAGGTGTTCGCCGCGTTCGACGGCGGCGGCCGACTGGACCGCGCCGCGATGATCGGACTGGGCGCGGGCACCCTCGCCGCCTATGGCCGGCCCGGCCGCCGGTTCACCTTCATCGAGATCGATCCCGAGGTCGTGAGGATCGCGCGGGACCCCGCCCTGTTCACCTATCTCAGGGACTCGAAGGCGGAGGTCGACGTGGTCGTGGGCGACGGGCGAACGGAGATCGCCCGCCTGCCGGACGGGTCGCAGGGCCTCGTGGTGGTGGACGCGTTCAGCTCCGACTCGATCCCCGTCCACATGATCACGCGGGAGGCGATCGAGCTTTACATGACGAAGCTCCGTCCCGACGGCCTCCTCGCGCTGCACCTGACCAACGAGTACCTGGACCTCACCGCCGTCATCGACAGCATCGCCTTGGATCTGCGGCTCTCCGGCCTCGCCCAGGACGATGGCCGCGCGACGACCGAGGAGCAGCTCGAGCGCAAGATGCCGTCCACCTGGGCCGTGCTCGCGCGGGACGTCGACGCGCTGGGGCCCCTCGCCGCCGACCCCCGCTGGGAGCGGCTGCCTCGGCGGCCGAACGCGCCGCCCGATCCCGCCTACCTGTGGACCGACGAGTTCTCGAACCTGGTGGGCGTGCTGCGGCGCCATCACCCGAGCGGCTGAAGGCCGGCGCACGCCGGCGCGCGATCGCGCTCCGAACTTGGGTACACTGGGGTGCCTCGGAGCCCCCAGGGCGCAAGGGAGATGACATCGCACGAAGTCGTCTCGCGACGACGATGCCCAAGGACCGCGGGCCCGCGCGGCCTCACCTCGCCGCGGTAGGGGAGGTGCTGCGCATCGTCCCGCGGCTCGCGCTGGCGGCGACGCTCGCACTCCCGGGCTGCGTCGCGCGGCCGCCCCGAGCGTCGGGCCTCGCCGGCTCGTCTCCCGAAGCCTGGGCACGCGCGCTGCGCGAGCACGGGATCGAGCCGAACGAGGTCGTGAACCCGGTCGCCTGGACTCCCGAGATGCGCGACGCCGCGGATCGCCTGGCGGGGCAGGGGTCGGTCCACCAGAGGCTCAAGGCGCTCCAGGACGGCCTCTTCGACCTCTCGCGCTTTCCGTTCCGGTACCAGTCGCGGGGGACCTACACCGCCATCGAGGCGTTCGAGGAGCGGAAGGGGAACTGCCTATCGTTCACCTGCCTCTTCATCGCCCTGGCCCGGTCGATCGGGCTCGACGCGCGCGCCGCCGAGCCGGCGTTCGAGGGGCGGAGCGAGCGTGACGGCGACCTCGTGGTGGTCAACACGCACGTGGTCGCGGCGTACGGAGCCGGCGACGCGCTGACGATCTTCGACTTCGACCGCACCCGCGAGCGCCGCGTGGTCGGCGCGCGGATGCTCGGCGACCTCCACCTCGCGGCGCTCTACTCGAGCAACCTCGGCGTCGACGACCTCCGGGCGGGGAGGTACGACGTCGCGATCCGCAGGTTCGAGACCGCGGTCCGCCTCTCGCCGCGCTTCCTCGCCGCGTGGGGGAACCTCGGGGTGGCCTTGCGCCGCGCCGGAGACCCGGACGGAGCGCTCCGCGCGTACCAGGAGGCTCTCGGGATCGAGCCTCACGATCCGGCCGTCCTCGGCAACCTCGCGGCGCTCTACCGCATGGACGGGCGGGAGCGCGAGGCGCGGGACGCGCTGGCGGTCGCGGACGTCGGCAGCGCGTCCCCGTATCTTCTGGTCGTGCTCGGGGACCTGGAGCGCGCGCGGGGCCGGCCCGGCCCGGCGCTCAAGCTCTACCGCCGCGCGCACCGGGAGGCGCGGACGCTGGCCGATCCTCTCATCGGCATCGCCGAGACCGAGCTCGAGCGAGGGCGGCTCGGCGCGGCGCGCTCGGCCGCGCGGAAGGCGCTGGCGATCGATCCCTCGAGCGCGGACGCCGCGGACGTCCTGAGGAGGATCGAGGGCCGAGGGAGCGCGGCGCCGTGAAGCTCCTCCCGACCCCGTTCCGGGCCAGGCTGGCGGCGGCGGTCCTCGTCGCCGGGGCCGCGTTCGTGGTCTACCTGCCCGGCCTTCCCGGGGAGTTCGTCTACGACGACGACCGTCTCATCGTGCAGAACGACGGGCTCAGGCGGCCGTTCGATCCGGGACGCGCGCTGCTGCGCGATTACTACGCCTCGGACTTCGACCGTGGAGGGCTCGGCTACTACCGGCCGCTGGCGACCCTGTCCGTCGAGCTCGACTACCGGCGGGGCGGCGGCGCCCCTCTCCCGTTCCACCTGACGAACGCCGCGGTGCACGCGGTCGCCTCGGTGCTGGTCCTCCTGCTCGGCCTGTCGCTGTTCGGGGGCGCCCTCGGCGTGTCGGCCGCGGGGGCGCTCCTGTTCGCCGTCCACCCGGCGCACGCGGAGTCGGTCGCGTTCATCTCGGGGCGCGTGGATCCCCTCATGGCGGTTTTCGCGCTCGGAGCGATCCTCCTCCATCTGGCGGGCGCGCGTGCGACGCGACCCTGGCCCTGGCGGGCGGCGGCGGGGCTCGCCTGGCTCGCGGCGCTGCTGTCGAAGGAGATGGCCGCGACGGTCCCCATCCTCGTGCTCCTGCTCGAGAGCGCGCGGGACGGCTGGCCCGACAGGCGGGGGCTCGCCGATCGCGCCGCGAGGTACGCGCCGTACCTGGTCGTCGCGGCGCTGTACGCGGCGATGCGCCGCATCGCCCTGGGAGGGCTCCTCGGACCGCCCGCGAGCGGCGCGGCGGCCGCTTCCCTCCTCCGCCCCTTCGTGGTGCTCGGCAGCTACCTGGCGTGGCTCGTCGCCCCGCCCTTTGCCCTCCACCTCGAGCCCTCGCCGGTCGGAGGACTCGCGGCGGCGGCGGCGGTCGTCGCGGTCCTGGCGGCGGTCTTGGGCGCCTTCGTGCTCTGGCGCCGCACGCTGAGGATCGAGGCGGCGCTCCTCCTCGGATGCCTCGTGTCGCTCCTGCCGGTCGCGCAGCTCCGGCCGATCGAGACCGCGCTCTCCGAGCGGTTCCTGTACCTGCCGTCCGCGGGAGCCGTCCTGCTGCTCGCGGCGCTCGCGCTCGGGCGCGAGGGGCGGACCCGGCGGGCGGTCGGCGTCGCGCTTCTCGCCGTGCTCGCGGTCTACGACGCGGGGGTGCTGCTCTACCGTGTGCCGCTGTGGCGAAGCGGCCTCGCCCTCTGGAGCGCGAAGGCCGCGGAGGAGCCGTCCTCGCTGAAAGCTCAGCTCAACCTCGCGCACGTCTACGCCCGCCTCGGGCGCCGGTCGGACGCGCTGGCGTCGTACGCGCGGGCCAAGGCCCTCGGCATCGATCCCGCGCTGGTCGACGGCGACATGGCGAGCGTGCTGGGAGCGGAGACGCCGGAGGAGCGGATCGAGACGATCCGCCGCACGATCGAGCGCTCGCCCGGCGATGGCTCGCTCCGGAGCAACCTCGGCTTCCTCCTCCTCGAGCGCGGGGACGTCGCCGCCGCCGCGGAAGCGTTTGCGGCCGCCGTGAAGCTGACCCCCGCCCGGGCGGAGGCTTGGCTCGGCCTCGCGATGAGCAGGATCCGCTCCAAGGACATCGAGGGCGGGGAATCGGCGGCCCGGCGCGCCGCCGAGCTGAATCCGGATCTCGGCCTCGCGCGGGCGTTGACGGCGGAGTGCGAGCTCAGGCTCGGCCGCCCGTGCGAGGCGCTCCGCCTGGCGCGCGACGTCGTCCTGGACGACGCCTCCGAGGCGGCCGGCCTCGAGCGCGTGCGAAAGGCGGCAGAGGCCGCGTGCGGCGCTCCGCACTGATTCTGTACGGTGTCATCAAGTATCCCGGGGCGCGTGGTTGCAGGACGCGCGAGTTCGACGTACATTCGGGACGTCAATTAGGACAAATTTGGTACGCTAATCTGGCAACTGCGCGGATTCGAGATACAGTAACTCGTCGAGCCTCTGGAGGGTCCTCACCGTGACCGCCGATACGATCGCGATTCCCGACCGGCCGCGCCGGAACCCCGACTGCGCCTACCGCGTCATCGCGGAGGATGGGGGCCTCGTGGTCCTGCCGGGGCGTAGCGAGGTCAAGGTGCTCAATCCGGTGGGGGTGAAGGTCTACTCCCTCCTGGACGGCAAGAACACGGTCGAGGACATCGTCGCCGCGGTCACGCTCGAGTTCGAAGTTCCGGCGGAGACCGCCCGGAAGGACGTCCAGGAGTTCCTCGGCGAGCTGGCCGCGCAAGGGATGCTGGGCGAGTAGCGTCCGGCTTTCCGGGGAGGCTCGCGCGATGGCCGAGGCGACGGGGAAGAATCCCTACACCCGCTTGGTCGAGAAGGCGTTCGCGGAAGCGATTCCGTTGAGCGCGCAGTTCGAGATCACTTATCGGTGCAACCACCTCTGCACCTTCTGCTACAACTCGCCCACCGGCGCGCGGGAGCTGACCACCCCCCAGATCTTCGAAGCGCTCCGGAAGGTCTCCGAGTTCGGGGTCCTCTACCTGACCCTGACCGGGGGAGAGCCGCTCTGCCACAGGGACTTCTTCGCGATCGCCGGCGAGGCGCGCCGGCTGGGGATGGCGCTCAGGATCTATTCCAACGGGTACCTGATGGCGGATCCCGAGGTCGCCCGGAAGATCGCCGCGCTCAAGCCCATGGAGGTCGAGATCTCGCTGCACGGATCCCGTCCGGAGATCCACGAGGCGCTCACCAAGATCAAGGGCTCGTTCGAGAAGACCGTCCGGGGGATCCGCAATCTCAGAGAGTCGGGGATCAAGGTCCCGCTCAAGTGCCCGATCACCCGGCTGAACCAGGACGACCTGTTCCCCGTACGGGACCTGGCCGACGAGCTGGGCTGCCACCTGACCTTCGACGCGGTCATCACGCCGAAGGACGACGGGAACCTCGATCCGCTCGCCCTACGTCCGGGCGAGGAATTCCTCAGCAAGTACTGGGGCGAGTGGTACCTGGAGCTGCACCACGGAAAGCTCCCGCCCAAGTCGAACCACTGCGCTTCGGATGCGGCCGAGGCGGTCTGCGGCAGCGGCCGCTCAGGGTTCACGCTCGATCCGTACGGGAACATCTTCCCCTGCGTGGCGTTCCGGCGCAGGGTCGCCAATATCCTGGAGATCGACAGCCTGGAGCAGATCTGGAAGACCTCACCGGTCCTCACCGGGGTCCGCGATCTGGCGATCCAGGCCCGGAGCCGCCTCGACCAGCACGAGAACGGCCCGTATTTCACCTTCTGCATGGGCGTGGCAGAGACCCAGGTGGGGAGTCCCTTGGCCATGTATCCACAGGCCGAGATCAACGCCAAGGCCGTGCGGCGGTCGTACGAGCTTCTGCAAGTCGGCGAGGCCGCCGCGAGAAAAATTCCTTGAAAAGGTGGCAGGGGCACCGTATAAGTAAGCTTGCGCTGGGCGATCTGGCGCGGAAATGTAGCTAAGTACTGAGTCCACTGGGGTTTGACACTAGGTCAGGGGGAGGCGAATGAAAAAGACGTACGAGCGTCCCGCGATCGTCCACACGGAGAAGCTGGAAGCCCGGGCTGTGTCTTGCACGAAGGCCAATGAGTCGTGCCAGGCGGGCCCGATCCAAAGCTAAGGGGGACTTCCCAGGGAACCGCCGCGGGACCCGGTGACGGTTCCCCGAAGGGTGCGATGAGAGTTCCCAGAAGGATCGCCTTCTGGGTCTTGTTGCTGGTGACGGCCTCCGGACGGGGAGTGGGTGCCTCGTCCGAAACTGTTGTCAACCCGATCGGGGAACCGCGGGATGCCGCGGGGTTCACCTTCCGGGTTTCGACACCGGCGGTCTCGCTGGCTGAAGACTCGGAAGGGCATTGCGCCATACAGATCGAGGGCTTCGGGGCGCTCCAAAGGCGCCCCGAAGCACCAGATCTTCCCCAGAAAATCGTTCGGGTCGCTATCCCGGAAGGGGCGGAGCCTCGCCTCGAGGTCGTCCTCGAGTCGGAGGACGTCCGTCCCGGGTTGCGCCCCCGACCCTTCTCGAGCACCCTCGTGGACTTGCCGGTCCCCGGCGCGGAGCCTCGGCTCACCGAGGTCCGGCGGGAGTCGGCAGCTCTCTATGAGGGTAAGGGCACGTTCCCTGCCGAGGTGGCGTGGCTCGGCGACGTCGGCGTCTTCCGCGACCAGCGGTACGTCGAGGTCCACCTCTCCCCGGTCCGATTCGATCGCGACCTCCCCGGGCTGAGGATCGCCCGGTCGTTCCGGGTCTCGGTCCGATTCGAAGGCGACCGGGGTGTCCGGACCCCGCGAGAGGCCGGCTCCAGGATGGAGACGGTCTATCGGAACTCCTTCGTCAACTACGAGCAGGGCGCGGCGTTCAGGGTCGCGGCGCCGGCAGGTCCCGCCACGCGAGCGGCGGCCGCTCCCGCGGCGCCGGACACGACGCCGCGCTACCGGATCAAGGTCCGCAGCAACGGCGTGGTCCGGCTCGACTACGCGAGGCTGGCGGCGACCGGCTTCCTGGCCTACGCGATCTCGTCCTGGAAGCTCACGAGCAACGGGGTCGAGGTTCCGCTCGAGGTCCACGACCCGAACGGGAACGACCTGCTGGACAACGTCCCCGCGCAGCCGGAATGGGTGCAGTTCTACGGGCAAGCTCTCGACTTCGAACCCAAGACGGTCCTGAACCAGGACCTCGGCGGGCCGACGCTCAACCTGTACGAGCTCTCGGACGTCACCGACGAGAACGCGTACTTCCTCACGGTCGAG
The DNA here is from genome assembly GCA_020073205.1 of Terriglobia bacterium. NCBI lineage: Bacteria > Pseudomonadati > Acidobacteriota > Terriglobia > Terriglobia bacterium. The sequence goes on along the minus strand of JAIQFR010000077.1, from coordinate 12,528 downwards.
CCGGGCGCCCGGGCGCGCATGGCGGACGTTCCCTCGGCGCCGCTCGGCGCGACCCCCGCGACGGACTTCCTGGCGGTCTCCCACCAGGAGACCGACAACATCTGGATTCCGCTCGGGGGGAACGACCCGTGGCTGTGGAAGCCGTTCCTCACGGCGCCCGCCACGAGGATCGACCCGGTCCCTCTCCCGGGGCTCGCGTCCGGGACCCTCCCCGCGGAGGTCACGGTTCGCGTCCGCGGCTGGAGCGACTCGTCGACGGTGAACCCGGACCACCACAGCCGGATCACGCTCCAGTACGACGCGACGGCGGGACACGACCTGGCGTCGAGCGACGACCTCGGGACGTTCGACGGGCGCATGAACTACACCCACGACTTCACGTGGACGTACCCGGGATCCGGCCCGCAGCTCCAGGACCCCGCGTATGTCAAGACCGAGGCGGTCACGGTCAGCGGCGCGACGAACACGATGCTCCTGGATTGGATCGAGATCCGGTACCACCGAGCGTTCGCGGCCTCAGGGGACGCCCTGACGTTCGATTACCCGAACGGCGACGCGGAGTTCCAGATCGCGGGCTTCTCGAGCGGCCCCACGAGCCCGCCGTCGGTGTACGAGATCACCGCCCATGTGGGCGGGACGGGCATCGTGGGTCCCGTCAGGCTGACCGGCGCGACCGTGACCGGCATCGGCCCCTACGCGGTCCGCTTCCACGTGGCTCAGGATCCGTCGATCCCCGCCGGGACGCCGCGGCGCTTCGTCGTGGCCGGATCCTCGGGGGTCTCGGTCCCCGCGGACGCCGACTTCCAGGCGGACGTCGTGTCCGACCTCCGCGACACGACGACCCAGGCCGACATGATCGTGATCTCGCGCCCCGACGTCCTCGGGGCGCAGGCATCCCCGAAGCTCGCCCAGCTCTTGAGCCTGCGCCTCGCGCAGCAGGGGATCACGTCGAAGGTCGTGATGCTCGAGGACGTAGAGGACGAGTTCAACAACGGTCTGTACGGTCCCTCCGCGATCCGGAGCTTCCTGAGCTGGGTGATGTCCACGGCTCCGGGAGAGGGATGGTCGGCCCCCACGCCGTTCTACGTCCTCCTGATCGGCGACGGCTCCTACGACCCCAAGCACCTCGACCCGCTGAACCCGGTGAGCGACTACGTGCCGACCGTGACGATCCTCAAGACCGATGCCCAGCTGAGCTACCTCGCGAGCGACAACGCGCTCGCGGCCGTGGTGGGCACCGATCACCTCGCCGATCTCCTGGTCGGGAGGATCCCGGCGCGCTCGGACGCCGAGGCGTACGCGGCCCTCTCGAAGATCTACGGGTACGAGACCGCGACCCCTTCGGGGAACTGGACGCGCCACGCGCTCTTCGTGTCGGACCGCGGGCACCTGGTGGGCGGCGTGATCGACCCCTCCGACGGCATCGACTTCGAGGCCACCAACTCCGAGTCGATCGCCACGATCCCGTCGCCACCGTACAACTACGGTAACCTCAGGTACTGGAGCGACTACTGCAATTCGACCTCCTGCCAGAAGCAGAAGATGATCAACGACATCCAGGCGGCGGTGAACGGGCAAAGCACCTTCCCGGACGGCGCCGCGGTCATGCAGTACGTCGGCCACGGCAACTACAACATCTGGTCCGACGACGCGATCTTCGACGAGGGCTTCAACCGGCTCGACGTGTCGAGCCTCACGAACTCCTCGGCCCTCCCGTGGCTCGTCGCGCTGAACTGCCTGACCGGCGGGTTCCACACGACCATGGTCAACTCGCTGGGCGAAGATTGGCTGAAGGCCGCCGGCGCGGGGGCGATCGCGGTGTCGGGCCCCGCCGGCCTGATGTTCTTCGGCTCCTACCATGCGGTCGCCGACGTGGTCTGGAGCGACCTGTTCGGGAGCCACATGTTCCGGACGGTGGACGTGCCGGAGTTGGACACGCTGTCCATGCTCTGCGGAAACCTCGACTACGAGGGGTGCCAGGGATGGGTGTACCTGGGCGATCCGGCGCAGCGCCTCGCGCTGAAGTCCGTCGCCCCTCCGACCGCGGTGACCGCCACGGCGGGAAACGCGGTGGTCAATCTCTCGTGGCACGCCAGCGCGAGCCCCGGGACGATCACCTACGACGTCTGGCGCGCCGCGAACGCGCCCTCGAGCTACACGAGGGTCGCGACCGGGGTCCAGGGGACGTCGTACGCCGACCCGGCCACCAACGCGGTGCCGTACTACTACTATCTGGTCGCGGTGGACTCGGAGTCGTTCCGGAGCCGGTGGTCGAACTTCAACACGGACTGCGCCACCTTCGGGCCGGACTGCGTGCAGGCGACGCCGCTCAACCCGAACCCGCCCGCGGCGCCGACGGGACTCACGGTCACCGACCCCGCGACGAGCAGCGTCCTGAACCTGAGCTGGAACGCGAACGGCGAGTCCGACCTCAAGAACTACACGATCGACTACGGGACCGCGCCCGGGAGCTACGCGTTCCAGGTGAACGCGGGCAAGGGGACCACGTACCGGCTCGCCGGGCTCCAGAACAACGTGCCGTACTACATCGTGCTCACCGCGACGAACACGTCGAACCGGACCTCGGGCTTCTCCCAGCCGGAGCAGGTGGGGGTCCCGACCTACGTTCGCGGGGTGCGGTCGCCGGGGTTCATCGACACGCTCCACGTGGACAAGTCGGTCTCCGGCACGGACGCGGTCGTGTCGTGGACCGCGGTCACGACCGACATCTACGGCAAGGCCACCACGATCGCCCGCTACGAGGTGTACCGAGGCCTCACCCCGGACTTCACCCTCGCCACGGCGACGCTGATCGGGACGCCCACCGGCACGACCTTCCCGGACTCCCAGGCGCTCACCCCGGGGAAGCCGACGTACTACTACGGCGTGCGCGCGATCGACACGTCCGGCAATCCCGGGGGCCTCGACAACCAGCTCCCGAACGGGATCGACGTCCTCCGCGCGATGCTCTCGTCGGGGCACGTCGTCCTCTCCTGGCCGGCCGTGACCACGACCTTCGATCCGCCGGCCTGGCCGACCCGGATCGACCACTACGAGGTGTACGCCGCGGACCACCCGTTCGGCCGCGCGGACATCCGGAACGGGACGATCACGAAGATCGCCTCGCCGACCGGCACCTCGGTGGACGTCGGCGCCCCGACCTCGACCCAGTACTACTCGGTCCTCTCCGTGGATTCGAAGGGCAACCTCAGCTCCTTCTGACCGCCGATCCTCGCTAGAATGGGGGACCTTGAAGCCGAGGTCCGTTTGGGCGAGTCTCGCGCTCCCGAAGCCTCAGACGAACGGCTCGTCGCCGCAGCGCGCGACGGCGACGTCCGCGCTTTCGAGACGCTCCTTGACCGCCACCAGGGAAAGGTGCTGCGCGTCCTCCGGCTGATGGGGGTCCCGTCGAGGGACCGGGAGGACGTGGCCCAGGAGGTGTTCATCCGGGTGTTCCGACACCTCGACGGGTTCAAGGCCGGGCATCCCTTCGCCGGCTGGCTCTACCGGGTCACGGTCAACGCGTCGTACGACTACCACTTGAGGACCGGCCGTCAGGCCCGGGACGAGGTCCCGTGGAGCGACGGGGTGGGGGAGCGCGCCGCCCACGACGGCCCGGGGCCCGAGCGGGAGGCGGAGGGCCGGAGCCTGAGGGACCGTCTCGAGGTCGCGCTCGCCGCGCTGAGCGAGCGCGAGCGCGCCGTGTTCGTCCTCAAGGAGCTGGAGGGACAGGAGACGCCGGACGTCGCGCGCGCCCTGGGGATCACGCGCATCACGGTGAGGCGGCATCTCGGGCGGGCGAGAGTCAGGCTGAGGACGCTCCTCGGGTCCGCCGAGCGAGGCCGGCGCCCGTAGCGGCCCGCGGAGACCCGATGGCGCGCGATCCCTCGAACGACTCCGCCGCCCTCGCGCGGGAGCGCCGGCTCGCGGCCGTCGTCGCGGCGGCCCTCCTCCTCGGCACGCTGGCGCTCTACGCGCCGGTGGCCGGGTTCGGCTTCGTTCGCTACGACGACCACGACTACGTCGCGTCCTATCCGCGGATCTCGACCGGCCTTTCGTGGGCGAACGCGGCCTGGGCGCTGACCGCTTTCCACGTGGGCAACTGGCACCCTTTGACCTTGATCGCCCACATGGCGGACGTGTCGCTCTTCGGCCTTGCGCCCGGCGCGCACCACGCCGTCAACGCCGGGCTCCACGCGCTGAACGCCGTCCTCGTCTTCCTGCTCCTGTGGCGCCCGACGCGCCGCGTCGCTCCCGCCGCGCTCGCGGCGGCGCTCTTCGCCGCGCACCCGCTCCAAGTGGAGTCGGTGGCCTGGATCTCCCAGCTCAAGTCCGTGCTGAGCCTGGCGCTCCTGCTCCTCTCGCTCCTCGCCTACGAGGCCTTCGCGCGGCGAGGCGGATGGGGCCGCTACCTGGGCTCGCTCGCCCTGTGCCTGGGCGCGCTCTCGGCCAAGCCGACGGCGGTCGTGGCGCCGGCCCTCCTCGTGGTGCTGGATGTCTGGCCCCTCGGGCGCGCCACGGTCCGCCGGCTCGTCGAGAAGATCCCGTTCGTCGCGGCGGCGGCCGCCGCTGCGCTCGTGACCGTGATCGCGCAGGAGCACGAGGGCGCTCTCGGCACGCTCCAGTCGCACCCCTGGCCCGTCCGCCTCGCGGACGCGGTCTTCGCCTACGCCTGGTACCCCGCGAGGATCTTCTGGCCTCGCGACCTTTCGCTCTTCTACCCGACGGACCTCGGCCCCGCGGCCCTGGCAAAGGTCGCCTCCGCGGCGGCGCTCCTCCTCGCGGTGCTCGGGGCGGCGATCCTCCTCGCGAGGCGGGGACCCTACGTCGGCGCCGGCGCGGCCTGGTACGGCATCGCCCTCCTCCCCGCGTGCGGCCTTGTGCCGTTCGGCACCCAGATCGTGGCCGACCGCTATGCGTACCTCCCGTCGATCGGGTTGTTCGCCGCTCTGGCTTGGGCCGTGAGCGACGGGACCGCGACGCGCTCCCCCTGGGTCCGCCGCGCGGCGGCGATCCTCTGCGGCGCGACGGTCCTCGCCCTCGCCCTCGCGACCCGCGCGCAGCTCGGGGTCTGGCGAGACTCCGAGACCCTCCTGTCGCGCGGCGTCGAGCGGGCGCCGGACAACGTCCACGCGCGGATCAACTACGGCCTGTGGCTCGCGGAGGAGGGGCGGCTCGGCGAGGCGCTCCCACACCTCGAGCGCGCCGTCGCGATCGCGCCTCGGTTCGCGACCGCGCGGCTGGATCTCGGCTTCGCGCTGGCGCGTGCGGGAAGGCTCGAGGAGGCCCGCGAGCAGTACGAAGCAGCGTGGCGTCTCGAGCCGCGAAACGCCACTCTCGCCGCGGAGCTCGGGCGCGTCCTCGCGCGCCTCGGCTTGCGCGACGAGGCGGAGGCGAAGCTCCGCGAGTCGATCCGCCTCGACCCGCGTCTCGAAGCGGGACACCTCCTCCTCGGCACCGTGCTCTACGACGAGGGGCGCTTCGAGGAAGCCGAAGCGCATCTCGAGACCGCGGCGGCTCTCGCTCCCGGCGATCCCCTCGCGAAGGCCGCGCTCGGGGCGAACCTCGCGGCGCTCGGGCGAGTTGCGGAAGCCGTTCGCGTCCTCCGCGAGGCGGCGGTCCCCGGCCCCTCGGGCGACCGCGCACGTCTCGAACTCGGGAAGCTCCTGGGGAGCGCGGCCGCCGCCGCGCCTCCCGGCCGGCCTTGAGCGCACGGTCGCCGGTGGCGGATTGACCGTTGGCGGACTCGCGGCGTACGCTCGCTCGGACGGTCTCCGGGTGGTCGTTTCGAACACCCCAGGGGCCGCGGGGAGCGATTTGAGCGTCGAAGAAGGTGGGAACGCGATCCGCGCGGATGCGGATGAGCGCGTGGCAACCCAGGACGCTCCGGGCGGCCATGCCACCACGCTCATGTGGGCGGCGATGCTCGTCATCCTCGCGCTCGCCGTGTTCTGGCCGGCGACGAGGTGCCAGTTTCTGTACCTCGACGACGGGCTGTACGTAGTTTTCAACCCCCACGTGAAGCAGGGCCTGAGCCGTGGCGGTCTCGTCTGGGCATTCAACGTGGGGTACACGGGGAACTGGCATCCCGTGACCTGGCTCTCGCACATGCTCGACGTGGAGTTGTTCGGACTCGATCCGGGTAGCCACCACAGGACCAGCCTGCTCCTGCACGCCGCGAACGGGATTCTCCTCTTCCTCCTGCTCCAGGCCCTGCTGGTTCGGGCCCCGCCGCCCGGCGTGTCGCGACCGCGCTCCCTCGCCGCGGTGGCCGCCATCGCCACCGCGATCTTCCTCGTTCATCCCCTGCGGATCGAGTCCGTGGCCTGGGTGGCCGAGCGAAAAGACGTGTTGGCGGGTTTCTTTTGGCTCGCCGCCACCCTCGCGTACGCGCGATTCGCAGAGAGGTGGACGGCCAAGCGGTACGTCCTCGTCTCCGCCCTGCTGGCGCTGGGCCTGATGGCCAAGCCGATGCTCGTCAGCTTGCCGGTCGTCTTCCTTCTCCTCGATTTCTGGCCGCTCGATCGCTCGGCGACGGCCCCGAGACGCCTGATCGTCGAGAAGCTCCCTTGGATCGGGCTTGCCGCCGCATCGGTCATCATCACTCTTGTCGCGCAACGCGGAGCGATCAGCTCCATGACGGTCGTTTCCGTCGGAGCGCGGGTGGCGAACGCCCTCGTCTCCTACGTGGCGTACGTCCGCGCGCTCCTGTGGCCGTCGGGGCTCTGCGTCTTCTATCCGTTCCGCGAGGAGGGATGGCCCGCCGTGCAGGTCTTGGGCGCCGGGGTCCTGCTCGTGACGGCGACCACGCTGGCGTGTCTCGGCTCCCGCCGGCATGGGTGGCTCGCCACGGGATGGTTCTGGTACCTGGTCACGCTGGTTCCGGTGATCGGCCTGGTTCAGGTGGGCGGGCAGGCGCGAGCCGATCGCTACACCTACATCCCCCACATCGGTCTGCTGATCGTCGTCATGTGGGGAGCGCTCCGAGTCGCCCACGCCATCCCGCGCGGCAGGTCGGTGCTGTCCGCCCTCGCCCTCGCGGCGATCGTCGCGCTGTCGTGCGTCACCGTCCGTGACCTACGCTACTGGCACGACAGTGTCTCCCTGTTCGACCGGGCCGTCGCGGTGACCGAGGACAACTACTTCGCCCACTTCCTTCTCGGCCTGGAGTACGCACACCAGGGGAGGTTCGAGGAAGCGGAGTGGCACACGCGTGTGACCCTGCGGATCCGGCCGGCGTATTTCCCCGCGTACGATCACCTGGGATACTGCCTTGCTTCACAAGGACGACTCGAGGAGGCCATCGTCGAGATCCGCCGCGGAATCGCCCTCCGGCCCGATCAAGGGTGGGCCCACTTCACCCTGGGATCGGTTCTCCTCCGCGCGAATCGAATCCCGGAGGCGGTCCCATCCCTGGAACGGGCCGTCGAGCTCGATCCCACGATCGCACCCGCGTGGGTCGACCTCGGGCAGGCCTACGAGAAGACCGGGCAAACGGGGCGCGCCGAACCGGCTTACAGGCGCGCCCTGGGGGAAGACCCGGATCAGTACGAAGGGCGATTGGACCTGGGGATCTTGCTCGTCAAGTCGGGCCGGTACGATCAGGCGGAAACCCAGCTTGGCGCGGCAGCGGAGCTGCGGCCCGACAGCCCGGCGCCCCACCTCTGGCTGGCTGCGCTCTCGCTGCAGCGCGGTGATCTGATCCGCGCGCGCGACGAGTACCTGGCGCTCCTGCCCCTCGACGCGGAGATGGCAAAGGCCGTCCTCAAGGACATCGAGGGCTACCACACCGTCCCGCCCCATTGACGTCTTCACGGTGGACGCGAGATTGTTGGTTGGCGAGAGTTGCTGGTCACCCGCGTTCCGGATTCGAGGTCTCATCAGTAGGCTCGAATCAAGTCGTGGCGCCGGCTGTTCCCGACTGCGGGGGTGATCCACCACCGGTCGTACAGCTCTTTCCAGGTCTCGGGAGGCGTTTCACGCATCGGGAATAGCCGCTGTGCCAGGTCCTTGCCCCAGCTCCAGGGGGCGCCGGTCAATCCGCGCAGCATTCCGGCGTCGGAACGGATTGCATGTCCGCCACTGGACGCACGGTGATCTCCGCCTGGCCGCCATCAGACGTCCCACAATCACACGTCCACCATATAGCCGTTCGCGTCCTCCGCGAGGCGGCGGTCCCCGGCCCCTCGGGCGACCGCGCACGTCTCGAACTGGGCAAGATCGAGGGCGCCGGCCGGAAGCCAGTCGTGAGCGATGCGGGACATTAAGCAACGAATCGTATTGTCAAATCGTTACTTGTGTACTAATTTGACATCATGACTGCGCCGACCCGACTCAAGGCGCGCTTCCTGGGAGCGCGTATAGAAGCCAAGGCGAAGAGCCCTCTGGGGCGCCTGATCGTGCTGACCGGTGCGAGGCAAACCGGCAAGACCACCCTCGTACAGCGCACTTTCCCGGGAATCCCTTACCTTTCGATGGAAGACCCGGCGGTGCGCCCGGCCTTCAGCCGGCTCTCGGCACGGGACTGGATCGAGCGGTACCCCGTCGCCATCATCGACGAAGTCCAAAAGGCTCCCTCGATCGTGGAATCCATCAAGGCCGCCTATGACGCGAGCGAGAGTGTCCGCTACCTTCTCCTCGGCTCGAGCCAGATCCTGCTCCTCTCGCGGATACGCGAGAGCCTCGCGGGCCGTGTCGCGATCGAGGAGCTGTGGCCCCTCACGCTGCCCGAGATGGCGACCTCCTCGTGGAGTGATCCCCTGGCCCCGTCGCGTCTCGTGAACTGGCTCGACGGCGGCGCCGGCGATACCCTTTCGCTCCTCGGCGTCCCCGCTTTAGACGGAGCTTTCGCGAAGCACGCGGAGGCGTTCGAGACGTACCTGCGATACGGCGGGATGCCGGCGGTTTGGAAAGGCGATCTGCCGGCCGAGGATCGGGATTCGTGGCTCCGGGACTATCGCCGCACGTACCTCGAGCGCGACGTGGCGGACCTCGCCTCGCTGCGCGACCTGGAGCCGTTCGTCGTCGCGCAGAAGGCGATCGCGCTCTCCACCGGGCGCCTGGTGAACTTCAACGACCTCGCGCGGGCGGTCTCGATCAGCCCCGCCACGGCCCGGCGCTTCCTGCGCTACCTGGAGCTGAGCTACCAGGCGGTGCTGGTGCCCCCTTACTTCCGGAACCCTCACAAGCGACTGACGAAGATGCCCAAGGTCCACATCCTCGACCCCGGCGTGCTCCGCGGGATCACGGGACGAACGGGCGAGCCGAGCGGCGAGGAGTTCGAGTCCGCCGTCGTCGCCGAGATCTTCAAGCAATGCCGCACCGCCGGGCTCCGTGCGGACTTCCTTCACCTGCGGACCCACGTCGGGCGCGAGGTGGACCTCCTCGTCGAGACCGAGAAGGGCTTCATCGCGTTCGAGATCAAGCAGTCGCGCCACGTGGCCGATGCCGACGCACGAGGGTTGCGGGGCCTCGAGGAGATCCTCGACCGCCCGCTTCTCGGCTCGTTCTTGCTCTCCATGGATCCCGAAGTCCGACCGCTCGCGGGCGGCGTCCTCGCGATGCCTGCGGCCTGGGCGCTCTCGCCTCCCTCGGCCGCCTGACCGACCCCGCTCATGCTGCCGCTCTACCTCCTCGCGACGCTCCTCTCGGCGCTGCTGCTGTTCACGGTCGAGCCGATGGTGGCGAAGATGCTGCTGCCGCTCCTCGGCGGGAGCCCCGCGGTCTGGAACACCTGCATGCTGTTCTACCAGGCGGTCCTGCTGGCGGGGTACGCTTACGCGCACCTCCTCTCGCGCCGCCTCGCGACGAGGACCCAGGCGGCGGTCCACGCGGCGGTGCTGGCGCTCCCGATCCTGCTGCTGCCGCTCGGCCTGCCGCGTGGCGCCGCGCCCCCGGGCGGGGGATCGCCGATCCCCTGGACGCTCGGCACGCTGCTCCTCGCCGCGGGCGCGCCGTTCTTCGTGCTGTCCACGACCGGGCCGCTCCTCCAGCGCTGGTTCGCGGCGAGCGGGCACGGGCGCGCCCGCGATCCGTACTTCCTCTACGCCGCGAGCAACGCGGGGAGCCTCGTCGGGCTCCTCCTCTACCCGCTGGCCCTCGAGCCGCTCCTCCCCCTCAGGACCCCACGCGGGGAAGCCGTGATCCCGAGCTTCCTCCCGCTGTCGCAGAGCACCCTGTGGTCGCTGGGCTACATCGCGTTCACCCTCGCGGCCGTCGCTTGCGCCCTCGCCGCGGCCCGCCGCGCGAGAGCCGCGGGCGCGACATCGCTCGACGCGGAGGCGGAGGGAGGCTCAGGGCCGGCGCCGGCGTGGCGGACGCGGCTCCTGTGGGTGGCGCTCGCCCTGGTGCCGTCGAGCGCGCTGCTCGGCACCACGCAGTACGTGACCTCCGACATCGCGGCGATCCCGCTCCTCTGGGTCGTCCCGCTCGCCCTCTACCTGCTCACGTTCGTGCTGGCGTTCTCCCCGCGATGGCGCTTCCCGGCCCGCCACTCCGGAACGGTCCTCGCCGTGCTCGCGACCCTGGTGGCGGCGAGCCTCCTCGCCTCCGTCCGCGCGCGCGGCTGGCTCCTGCTCCCGCTCCACCTCGCGACGCTCTTCGCGGTGGGGCTGACCTGCCACCGCCGGCTGGCGGAGGAGCGCCCCCACGCGGGCCGCCTCACCGAGTTCTATCTCCTGGTGGCCGTGGGCGGCGCGCTGGGAGGCGTCTTCAACGCTCTCCTTGCCCCGGTGATGTTCCGGAGCGTCGCGGAGTACCCGATCGCCCTCGTCGCCGCGTGCCTCCTGCGCCCGCGCTGGGTCGACGAGGCCTCGAAATCCCCGACCGTGCGATCCCGCGCCCTCGATGCCGCCGTCCCGCTGGCGTTCGCGGGCCTCCTGTTCGTTCTCCGGCTCCTCCACGCGGCGCCGGGAACCGACGACACGTGGGGGGTGCTCGCGGTGCGGGCCGGAGGCCCCGCCCTCCTCGCCCTCGCGCTCGTCGGCTGGCGGCTCCGCTTCGCTCTCGCGCTCGCGGTCCTCCTGGTCGGCGGCTGGGTGGAGAACACCGCGCCGGCCACGAGCCTCCACCGCGAGCGGACCTTCTTCGGCATCCACCGGGTCGCGACGTCGGAGGGGCTCCCGTTCAAGCTGGTGGACTCCGACGGGCACGAGACGTTCCGGCAGGTGACGTTCCATTTGCTCATCCATGGAGCGACGCGCCACGGATCGCAGGCTCTCGATTCGGACCTTCGCGCGATCCCGACCACGTACTACCACCCGACCGGGCCGATCGGACAGGTGTTCTCCGAGGTCCTCGCCGAGGCGCCGCCGCGGGAGATCGGGCTCGTGGGCCTCGGCGCAGGAACGCTCGCGGCGTACGGCCGCCCCGGTCAGCGATTCACGTACTTCGAGATCGACCCGGCGGTGATCAGGATCGCGCGCGACCCTCGCTTCTTCACGTACATCGCGGACTCGAAGGCGGCGGTCCTGACGATCCCGGGGGACGGCCGCCTCTCGCTCGCGAGGGAGCCCGACGGGAAGTTCGGCCTGATCGTGCTCGACGCGTTCAGCTCGGACGCGATCCCCGTGCACCTCCTGACCCGCGAGGCGGTCGGCCTCTACTTCCGGAAGCTCGCTCCGGACGGGATCCTCGCGATCCACCTGACGAACACCTACATGAGATTGGAGCCTGTGGTCGGTGCCGTCGCGTCGAGCCTCGGCCTCGAGGCACGGGTGCAGCGAGATGCGGTGGTGCCGCCGAAGGACGCCTTCGAGGGAAAGGACGGCTCGATCTGGGCGGTCGTGGCTCGCGACCCCGCCCGGATCGAGGCGCTGGTGCGCGATCCCCGGTGGCTCGTTCCGCCGGCCGACCCGCGGTACCTGTGGACCGACGATTACTCCAACGTCCTCGGCGTGCTGAGGCTTCAGAAGCTGAAATAGACCCCAAAGCCCGCCCAGGATGCCCCCACGACCGAGAAAAGCCCGAAAGTTCGCATCCCCCTTGAACGCGCCGCACCCCCCGGCGGTAGTAATCAGCGGAAGGATGCCGGCTCCAATGATCCGCACTCGAGAAATCTGCCACCCGGATCGGGACGCCAGGGTAGAAAAATCAGCGATGACCGGCCCGTTCGCGAGTAGAATGTGCCCGAACCGTCCGACCGCGAGCACGGGGGCAATGTCGAAAGCGGCATCCAAGCCGAGCCGGTCCGTGAAGGATCGGAGTTCGATGTCCATAGGATCGATCGTGACGACTCTCTAACGTCTACTTAACCCGCCGCATCAGGGGCAGGGGGGGTTCATTCCTTGGCGCTTCCGTCGGCCTCCGCAACCTGCGAGGAGGTCAGAAGGACGTGGTGTCCACGGGCCGGGGGGAGCGCGGGGAGGGATGCTCGGGCTGCGTCACCGGGTGTGGCAACTGACCTCGGAGGAGGAGAAAAGGGATGAGTAAGAGAACGTTCGTAGGGGTGATGGTCGTCGCTCTCGCCGTGGTGGTCATGGCAAGCGGCCTCCTCGCCTCCAACATGGGGTTCAAGCTGAACTACCAGAT
>JAIQFR010000076.1 GCA_020073205.1 Terriglobia bacterium | reverse complement strand
TCCGATCCGGCCGCCCCTGGCACCGCGCCGGCGCCGCCGACGGGGGCCCCCGCGGCGCCGCCGGCCGCGCCTCCTCCGAGACCGCCGATCGCGGCGCCACTGAGATAGCCCAGGTAGCGGGACGCGAGGTCGCCGACGATGAGCGGGGCCATCTTCCACGGCGCGAGGTAGGCCCGCTGCCACCAGGTCTTGGCGCCGTAGTCCTTCTCACCGTGCGCCTTCTCGAGGGCTGCGATCCGCTGCCGGTTCGCTTCGTCGCCCCCGCCGGCGTATTCCCGGAACTGCCGCGCGACGGTTTCCTGCTCCCGGATCTTGTCCCAGAGCGCATGGAACGGGGCCCAGATCGCCCAGGCGATCCCGTGGAGGTTCGCGACGTCGTCTCGAGCGACGGCCGCGTTGCCGTGGTCGGAGTACCACGCGCCGAGTTCGGGGGAGTTCGCGAGGAGGCGGGAGGCCTCGGAAGCCGCAACGCGGCTGGAGACTTCGTCCACGTTGCGGCCGACGACGTCGGCGGGGAGTCCGCTGGCCCGTCCCAGGCGGAGGACCTCGGCCTGCCGCTCCGGCGTCGTGCCGGCCGTCGCGGAGAAGGCGACGTCGATCGCGCCGGCCTGGCCTTCGCGGTCGCGCCGGATCTGCTCTTCGAACGGATTCACCGCGGCCGAGTCCAGCACGCCCGCGGGCGTGCCGGGCACGGGCGGCGCGGTCGCCTTCTCCTGCCGGATCTGCTCGTCGAAGACGTTGAAGGTGGGCTCGCTCATCGCGGGCCCCCGGCTCCGGACTCGAGGAAGCGGAGGTAACGGGTCGTGACCTCGGCGTCCGTGGGCTCGCGGCCGTCGCGGCGGATCGCGGCCTCGACTTGGCGACGCCAGAAGGGCGGCACGACGACGTCCTGGTCCTCGATCCCGTGCCGGCTGCCGGCGTCTCCGAACGGGACGAAGGCCTGCCCGGGCGAGAGCGTGTACAGGCGGTAGTGGGGATTCGGCATGTACCAGGGCTGCGGGACCTCGCCGCGGATCAGGAGCCGGTCGATGATGGGCTGCGCCTCGTCGCCCGTCGCGCGCCTCTCGCCCTTGAGATTCTTCCGCTCGAAATCGTTGAGCGCCAGGCTGACCGCGCTCTGGAACCCGAGGAAGCTCTTGCGCTGGTCCTCGTCCGAATCCCCGACCCACGGGAGGATCCCCGCCCGCCGGGCCGCGTTCTCCACCTGGTTGCTCCGGCTCTCGAGTTCGGTGAGGGCGGCCGAGGGCGCGGGCTGATTCAGGGCATCCCGATAGCGTTGCTGCTCCTCGACGAGCTGCATGAAGTCCGAGTCGGGGACCTTGCGGCGGAAGCGGGAGTAGAGATCGACCCCGACTTTCTGCGCGGCGCTGAGCTGCTTGTACGCGAACCAATCCCGCCAGGTGTCCTCGGCGATGCCCGATCGCGTCATCTCCGGCGCCCCGGCCGCGTACCAGTGCTCCTCTCGCAGGAAGTAATCCCGTTTTTGGGTCGGAAGTTCGGCCCAGAGGCCGGCCGGGATCGCGGTGTGATCCCAGCGCGGGCGGAAGGCCTGGTCCGCGGCCTGAAAATCGCGGTCCTCTCGTTCCGCCTGTACGGTACGGACGTCCGCGGCGTGCCGCCGCAAGCGGTCCTCCGTTCCATCGCGCAGTTCCGGGTCCGAGATTCGCGCGGCGAGGCCGAGCGCCGTCCCGAGGTCGCCCGCCGCTTGCGACCAGAGCGCGTCCGCCTTGCCCTGAGCCGACTGCCGCGCGTCGATCTCGCGAAGTGCGCTTCCGATGCGCCCCCGTGCCGGGTCGAAGATCGCATCGCGGTGCGCGCGGTAGTACTCCCGGGCGCCGGCGGGATCGGCCTCGAGCATCTGCGAGAGCACCGCGGCATGACCGTCGGACGCGGCCTGCGCGAGCATCTCGGTCTGACGCTCCTCGGTGGCCCCGATGCGAGCCGCCTCGATCTTCACGGGCCCGACGATCTCCGCCATGTGGATCTCGCGGGCGACCGGATCCGCGGCGTCACGGATCATCGCGTTGAGGTACGTGTCGTATCGGGTCTTGAACGCGTCCGCGCGGACCCGCATTCCCTGGTCCGCCTCGTGCGCGAGGACCTGGCGGCGCGTGACGTCCAGCGAGGCGGCCGTCCGGTGGAGGAAGACCCGACGCTGGGTTTCGTTGGCGAGAGTCTGGGCGATGCCGTCGCGCGCATCGGCAAGAGAACGGAGGACGTCGTCGCCCTTCCCGATCGCGTTGAGCCCGAGGCGGTTCAGGAAACCAGGTTCGGACGGCGAACCGGCGCCGGCCGTTGCGGGGGACGGGTCCGGCGCGTGGAGCGCGTCCGTCACGGCCTTGTCCCACTGGGTCTCGGCGATCAGCACGCGCGTGGCGTCGTGGTTGGCTTTCTCCTCGAGCGCGAGCTGCTGCAAGGGACGAGCGACGGCCTGCGCGGCACGCCCGAGCGCGACCCCAGCTTCCCCAGCCTCGGGGAGGTTCAAGTACGGCGTGGGCAGGGGCTCGGAACGTACGGTCGGCTCGTCCTGGCGGGGTATCTCGGCCATCTCGGTCTCCTCTACGTGCACGGTGCAGAGGTCTGCACTCCGGAACCGCTTCCTACCCCCGCGTCAGCGCATTCGCAGCGCCCACGCGAGCCTGGTGAACA
Source organism: Terriglobia bacterium (assembly GCA_020073205.1). Taxonomy (NCBI): domain Bacteria; kingdom Pseudomonadati; phylum Acidobacteriota; class Terriglobia; species Terriglobia bacterium. The sequence continues at coordinate 19,306 of JAIQFR010000076.1, read as the reverse complement.
GGCGGATCATCTCCGGGTGAAAGCCGGCGCCCGTTTCGTTCAGGACCTGCAGGACGTCGGCGTTGCCGTAGCGCTGAATCACCGCTTGCGCGGACCGCAGGTTGGCCTCGTACTGCTCGCCGCCGTACTCCGGATCCGACTTCGCGCGGTCGCTCCACTCGGCGAACGTCCGTTGCCGGGCCTCCGCCTCGCGGTCGATCGCCAGCTTCTGCGCCTTCGCGACGACGACGAACTGCGCCTGCGTGAGGCCCGCCTTGCGGAACAACGGAGAGACAGCGGCGATCAGATCGTGATCCGCCTCCACGCCCGGCTCGAGCTCGTACCGCTCGGGGACGCTGGGCGGGCCCGAGCCGGTCGCGTCCGCCGCCGGCGTCGAGGCCGCTCCGTCCGCCGGCGCCCCGCCGCCGGCTGCGCCCGCCGCGGGGGCGCTGTCCGGATGGTAGAAGTGCTCGGCGCGCTTCGTGGTCGGCGATGGAGGCGGACCCGTGGGCCCGTCCGCGGGACCGTTCGGATGGTAGAACGCGCGGTTTCGTGCGGCCGTGCTCGGCGTCGAGGGCGCGTCCGGCGCGGCACCGGCGGCCGAACAGTTCCCGTCGGAGTGGGGAGGCTCGCGCCCAGCCCCGGCCTTCCCTTCGGACGGATGGTACATCGCGTGAACGGCTTCAGGACTGAGCGGCATAGTCGGCTCCGTTCGGCCTCCGCGTGAGGTCGGGATTCGGTCGGTCGAACACGTGGAACCCCACGGTGAGGACGTTGTGGACCTCCTCGACCCACGCGAGGTCCTCGACCGCGGCCTTGAGCGCCGTCGCGAGGCCCTCGCCGACGTCGCCCGCGGAGCTGGCGCGTTCCACCGCCGCGGCCAGCTGCGACCGTGCGGCGGAGAGGTCTCCCGCGATCCGTCGGTGCTCGTCGGCTTCGTCGAACGGCGTGGTCCTGGCGTCGCCCTCCAGTTCTTCGATCCGCGAGCGGAGGCGCGCCGACGCCGTCTCCGCTTCCTCCCAACGCGGCCGGGCCTGCTGGAAGTCCGCAGTGAGCTTGTCGACCTTCTGGCGCTGGAGCTCCAGGGCCGCCTTCACCGTTTGGACGGCGACATCGTGCGCGGGCTGGAGGGCCGCGGCTGCCGCGACGAGAGTCCGACCCGTCTTGACGAGGTCCGGCGCCATCTGCTCCCAGGAGCGGCCTCCGTTCACCCCGCAGCGGTCCAGCACTTTCCTGACGTCGCCGCCGGCAAACTCCGCGCTGCCGAGTGCCGACCACCAGGCCTCGAGATGCGTCCGTGCTTTCTGAATCATCGGGACTCCTTGCTCCCGGAGCGTTCCCGGGTGGACAGTGCAGACGAACGTCGGCGCGAAACCACTCCGCGCCGGCCGTGGGCGCCGTCGGCTAACGACGGCGCAACAATTCCCCTACGCGTTCGGCCTCTTCGGAGGCGCGCCGAACATCCGGATCGAAGGCGCGTTGGAACGTCGCGGTGACACCCGCCGCGTCGAGCACCTTGCGCCCCTGTTCCAAGCGCACGGTCTCCTTCCGGCGCTCGAGGGCCGTGCGCGCCTCGTCGTCGAGCGGCTCCCACCGGAGCCCGGGCGCGTCCAGCGTCACGTCGATCTCGATCTCCGCCGGATCCGACGGCGAGGCCTCGACCAGATGGCCGCTGTGCCCGAACTTGGTGGGCGGCGTGCGGAGGAAGACGTCTTGCCTCACACGGAACCGAGCCATCAGAACCTCCTTCCCGGGCACGCGCCCGGCTCAAGAATCACGACGGCGACGGATACCTCCGCTGCCGCGGTCCACGTCCCCAATCTGGCGTAGCAGCGACCGGACCACCTGCGCCACCAAGAACCCTCGCGACCACTTACCCGGATCGGGCTCGCGCGAGTCCCTTTCCCAGATCGCCCGCCCGGGCCAGTACGGGTCCCGGGCGATCCCCGCGCGCACGGCGTAGAACAGTTCGGACGGAACGAAGCGATCCGTGGCGTTGAAGCTCATTCGCGCGGCCCCGCCAGAGACCGCAGGACTTCCTCCAACGTCTTGCCGGCCTCGTGCTGCGTCCGGTCCAGGAACAGCCCGACGGACCGCCCGAGCATCTCCCACGCACGCAGCCGGTCGAGAAAATCGACGTTCTTCGTGACCAAAACCATGTCGCGGCTCTCGCCTGCGCCCACGTACCTCTCCGTGGTCTTGATCCCGCCGATCGCGCGCGCGACGTCGTCCGGGATCTCGTTCGGCGGGAGCAGCTGTCCGTCCGGACCGTACGCCCGGCGCCAATCGGCTTCTGCGATCTCTCGCAGGCGTTGTCGGACGAGCTCGGCCGTGATCTTCGTCCGCTCGGCCAGCTCCGCGTCGAGCTGGGCCACGTAGTCGCGAACGCCGGCGTAGTGCTTTAGCAGTTTGTAGCCCATCCAGCGGGCCGATTTTTCGGAGTATCCGGCACGCTTCGCCGCGGCCTCGGCGTTGTGGTCAACGATGTACTCCTCGCAGAAGCGCAACTGCCGGCGAGGCAGCCTCACCTCCGGGAACAAGGCCGACCTACCGTGACCCATTAGCCCTCCTGGCGCGCGTCCCACGCGCCCTGGTCTCCCAGCAGCACGGGCGTCTCCCGTGTCGCGACTTCAACGCGAAGAGCCCACTCCTCGACTGCGCCTCGAAGCTCGCCAGACCTCTGCTCCGCCACCTCGAGCGCGACCGCGCCGCTCCCGCGCCACACCCCCACGACCACCGCCCGCTCGAAGTCCGCTCTGTACCTCGCCAACCCCCTGTCCGCCGCGACTCGCTCGACGAACACGGTTTTCCCATGCTGACCTCGCCGCCGCGCGTCCTCCCCGCGATCGAGGTCGCTCCACCGCCCCGTTCGACGTCCGGGCCCTTTCCGGACCCCTCGCTGCTCTGGGGTCCCGTCCGGGCCGCTCTCCAAGTCAGCTACTGGCTGTCTCTCCTCTGGAGGGAAAGGACAGGGAGAGGGAGGGGGGGCACACGCCCCGCTCGTGCGCCCCGCAGCCTCCTCGCCCTGCTCACCCTCGCCAGGCGCAGACCATCGGCTGATGCGCTTCGCATGCTTCGCGCAGGCCGCTTTCCGCGCCGCCTCGCTCCTTTCGCGTGCGCCGCACAGCCAACCCTGGTGCGACTCCCACCCATGTACGCGGAGATCCTCGGCCGATGTCCGGTCTAGGAATCCGCACGTAATGCACGCGTCTAGCACGCGCATTGCCGCGGCGATGCTCCGGCGTCGGCGGTCATTTGCCCAGCCCAGGGCCAACACCAGCTCCTCGTCGGACATCCCGACAAACACGCCGCTCTCCTGATCGGGGTTCCGCTCCGTCCGCTCGGCGGCGTATTCCCATACCCGCATGACGCTCTCAAGGGCCCTGCCGCCGAGCATCTTCGGATGCCGCAGTCTCAACATCTTCTCGTGCCGCAACAACCCGACCGAGACCCTGTAGTCGGTCATCGGTCGCCCTCGTCCCGGCGGCCGGCTGCGCTTTCCTCGAGCTGTCCCCAGGCGGCGAGGGCCAGGTCAACCATCCGAGCCCACACGTTCGCATCTACTTCACAGAACTTGTGCCACGTTGAGTTGCGCAAGACGCGCGGCGAGCCGAGCTTCGGGACGCCCAGGACCGAGCGGTAGATCGGGAACGGGCCCAGCGCGAGGGCCTCTCCGGCCACTTCGAGACGGAACCAAATCGCTGCGAGCGCGCCTTTCCCGTGGGCGTCCGGGCCGATCCGGGCGACCGTGATCTCTAGGCCCTGGCGATGGCAGGGTGCGGAGTCAGCTGACCCGAGGCCGAGCAGGTCTCGGCCCGGAGCCTTCCCTGAAGGCGACATCTGTGTTCTCCTCGTATGTCTTCGTGAGCCCGGGCCTGGCCAGGGCATTTGATTTGCGCGGTGCTCCCGCGCGGACGGCCTCGCGCGTCGAGCCCGACCTGCGAGCGCCGGCAGGCGCGCCGTCCTCGCGCTTCGGAACGAGAGACGTCGTTTCGCCCTTGAGGAGGCGCTCCACTTCCTCCACAGGGATCAGCACAACCGCTCCGAGCCGAACAGCACGGAGCTCGCCCCTCTGGACGGATCTGTACAGCGTCGATGGCGGAACGCCCAGTCGGCGCGCGAGCTCGCGGACCCGATACGCCAAGCGATCGGCCTTCGCCTCGACTGCTCCCGGCCGGGCAGTCACGGCGACACCGAAAGCGCAAAAGGCGCGGCAGCTAGGAAGAGTGGACGGCCCCGCGGGATGCGGGGCGCGGGTGGGTCAGAGTCGCCGGTACTTGGCCCGTCCCGGCTCGGCGCGTGCCGAGCGCGGGACCGATGCGCGCGCACGCGCCGCGGGGCCCGGGCGCGTGTCCGAGTCCGGGCGACGTTTGTGGCCGGCCTGCCGACTGGAGGACGGTCGAAGGCCGCCCGTACGGGACCGTTAAGGAACTCTACCGCGGCCTTGTAGACCGGCTCTCCGCGCCTCCGGTAGACCTCCGCGGTTCGCGGGTCGGCCAGAACGTTCACAATGTGCCGGACGGCGCGGCCGCCACGGCTTGCCCTAAGTTTTCGCCGGAGCTGTGGCAGACTTGGGACCCGCCCTGAGTTGTGGCGCTTCCGGTGAGCACGCACCGCAGTCTCCTCGCCGTTCCACCGGCGTCGATTGGATGATTGGCCGAAGCCGGCCCAATGTCAAGCCCTCGTGTTACCGTTCCTCTTGAAAACAACAGGTCGCCCGCTGGGTCGCCAGGTCCGGAACCGTCCCCGTCTCTTGAGGTTGGAAGCCCGTCCGAAATTCCGCCGTAACACATGCGACACATGCGACGGATGCACGCGATATGATACGGACCGTCGTCTCATAATCCCTAGGTCGGCCGTTCGACTCGGCCCGCCGGTACCAGGCCCTGGGATTCGCCACGACGACTGCGGAGCGTTCGCCGCCGTCCCCCCGATAGAATGGTAGAGTCATAGGCGATCCCGAGCCGGAGGTCGTCATGGCGACGAAGCTCAAGGAAGGCCTCGACCACCACTACTCGCTTTCGAACGACTTCTTCAAGGCGTTTCTCGACGGGCCGACGCTCTCGTACACCTGCTGCTACTTCCTGCGGCCCGACGAGACGCTCGAGGAGGCGGCGAGGCACAAGCTGGATCTCGTCGCCAGGAAGCTCGAGCTCTCGCCGGGCGATCGCGTGCTCGACCTCGGCTGCGGATGGGGAAACTTCGCCCTGTACGCCGCGGAGGAGCACGGCTGCACCGTGACCGCGGTCAACCTGGCGGACGAGCAGATCCGCCACCTTCGGGACGAGGTGGCGCGGCGCGCACTCGAGGATCGCGTCGAGGTCCTCGAGACCGACGGCGCGAAGCTCGAGGTCTCCCGGCCGTGGGACAAGGTGGCCGTCATCGGCATGAGCGAGCACGTGGAGGACAAGGCGTCGTTCTTCCGGCGCCTCCGCGGGTACGCCCGGCCCGGCGGGCTCCTGCTGCTGCACGCGATCATGACGCCGCGCCCCGTGGAGGAGATCCCCGACGGGGGAAGCTGGGATTTCCTCAAGACGCACATCTTCCCGGTGGGCGAGCTTAAGCCGCTCGGATACCACGTCGCGGCGCTCGAGGAGGAGAGCTTCGAGGTGCTCGACGTGGAGTCGCTGACCGATCACTACGCCCTCACCTGCCTGAAGTGGCTCCGGAACCTCGAGGCGGAGGAGGAGCGCCTCGTGGCGGACGGCGTCGTGGACCGCGCGACCGTCCGCCACTACAAGCTCTACCTGGCCGGCTCCGCCAAGTCGTTTGCGGGCAATCACAACCACATCTACCAGATCCTGGCGCGCCCGTTCGTCCCGTACTCGGCGCGTCCCCGCCGTCCCCTCACCCGGCGGGGCATGGTGATCGAGCCATGAGCGAGAGCGCACGCCTCTTCTTCGGGAGGATCCTCCCGTCGCTCCTCCGCGAACGGCCCCACCTCGCGTCCTACGTCGCCTCGCGATTGCAGTTCGTGATCGAGAGGCCGGACGGCTCGTTCGAGCCGTGGTGCCTCGACTTCCGCGACCCCGACCTCGGGTCCATCGAGAGCCGGCTCGATCCGGCGCCGGACGCGACGGTGCGCATCGAGGAGCGCGTCCTCGACGAGCTGCTCGGCGAGTCCCTCGACGGCTGGGCGCGCGCGTACGCCGACGGCAGGGTGCGCATCGAAGGCGACCTCCTGTCCGCGATCTCCCTCAAGGGGTTCTTCGCGTACTGGCGTCCCTCGGCCGCGGCCCGCCTTGCCGTCAAGCTGCTCGGCCCGGAGCGGGCGCTGTCGCTCGCCGCGAGGAAAGCCCCCCCGCCGTGACCTCGTACGACGTCCTGGTCGTCGGCGGGGGTCCTGCGGGCGCGACCTGCGCTCGCGAGCTGGCCCGGGCGGGGCTCCGCGTGGTGCTCCTCGACCGGGCGCGGTTCCCGCGGCCGAAGGCCTGCGCCGGGTGGATCACCCCCGAGGTGCTGCCGCTCCTGGGGTGGTGCCCCGCCGAGTACGACGGAACCCTGGCGCCGTTCCGCCGCATCGTGGCGAGGCGGGGCGCCCGCGCCTTCGAGACCGACTTCGGCGAAACCGTCAGCTTCGGCATCCTGAGGCGGGAGTTCGACCACCGGATCCTGCGCGAGGCGTCCGCCGAGGGCGCCACGGTGGTGGAGGGCGCCGGCGCCGACCGGGTCGAGATCCGGCGGGACGGCGTCGCGGTGGAGTCGCGCGGGCGCGCCTGGCGCGCCGCGGTCCTGGTCGGGGCAGGCGGTCACTTCTGCCCCGTCGCTCGCCACGTCGGCTTTCGGCGGAGGGAGCCCGCGGTCGCGGCGATCGAGAGCGAGACCCGGATCGGACCGGAGCTCTCCCTCGGCCCCTTCGCCTCCGGGCTCGAGCTGATCGTCCTGCCGGACCTCGCGGGCTACGCATGGATCGTCGGGAAGGGCGAGCACTTGAACGTCGGGATCGGCGGGTTCTACCGCGATCTCAGGGAACGGTGGACCGCGCTGCTCGCCGACCTCGACCGGCGACGGGTCGTGGACGCGAGCACTCTCGAGCGGCCGCGCGGCCACGCCTACCGCGTCTACGACCCCGCGAGGCTCGACGGCGCCGTCGGCGATCGCTGGCTCCTCGCGGGGGACGCCGGCGGGTTCGCGAGGCCGGTGTCCGGCGAAGGGATCCGCACCGCGATCGAGACCGGCCTCGACGCCGCGTCGACGATCCGCGACGCGCTCGCTCGAGGCGACGGGATCTCGCGCGAGTCGCTCTCCCCGTACCTCGCCAGGGCCCGCGCGCGGTACGGCGGCGGCGGGCCCGTGCGGCGCGCCCTGATCGCGTCGCTCGGCGCCCTCGCGCCCCTCGCCGCGGGCCCGATCGTACGCGTCCCGCTCCTTCGCCGGAAGATCCTCGGCGAGGCGCTGTTCGGGTTGCACCCGCCCCGGAACTGAAATCGGCAGCCGTCCGGCGCCGCGGGTGCCGGGCTAGCGAGTCTCGTGCTCGACGCGACCGGCGAGCTTCGCCTTCTCCTCCTCGACCAGGACGCGGCGAAGGTACTTCCCGACCATCGTCTTCGGGAGCTCGGTGCGGAACTCCACCTGGCGGGGGACCTTGAACGACGCCAGGTGCAGCCTGCAGAAGGCGACGATCTCCTCGGCGTTCGCCCGCTCTCCGCTCTTGAGGACGAGCCAGGCCTTGACGCTCTCGCCCCGGTACGGGTCGGGGACGCCGGCGGCCACCGCTTCCTGCACCTTCGGGTGCATGAGGAGAACCTCCTCGACCTCCCGCGGCAGGACCTTGAAGCCGGACGCGTCGATCATCTCCTTCTTGCGGTCTACGATGTAGAAGAACCCGTCCTCGTCCATCCGGGCGACGTCGCCGGTCAGGAGCCAACCGTCGGCGAGTGTAAGGGCGGTCTCCTCGGGGCGGTTCCAGTAACCGGTCATGACCTGGGGGCCCCGGATCGCGAGCTCACCGTCGGTGTTCGGCGGGAGCGGCTCGCGCGTTTCGAGGCCGACGATCCGGGCGTCCACGTCGGGGAGCGGGATCCCCACGCTCCCGGTCTTCCGGATTCCGTAAAGGGGGTTCGCGTGCGTGACCGGGGCGGCCTCGGTGAGACCGTACCCCTCGACGAGCTTCCCCCCGGTCAGCTTCTCGAACGTCTTCTGGACGTCGCCGGGCAGCGGCGCGGCGCCGCTGACGCAGAACTTCACGCTGCGGAGATCGAAGTCCTTCACCCGCGGGTGGTTGTTGATGGCGGTGTAGAGCGTGGGCACCCCGGGGAATACCGTGACGCGCCGCTTCTGCACGACCTGCATGACGAGGTCCACGGGCCGCGGCCTCGGGACCATCGCGACCTCCGCGCCCAGGTGAACCCCCAGGAGCATGCAGGTGGTCATGCCGTAGACGTGGAAGAACGGGATGGCCGCCATGAAGACTTCCTTCCCCGGCTCCACCCCGACGAAGAGGGACTCCAGCTGGAGGGTGTTCGCCTGGAGGTTCCCATGGGTCAGCATCGCTGCTTTCGGGATGCCGGTGGTGCCCCCCGTGTACTGGAAGACCGCCGTGTCGGTCGGCCGAAGCGAGGCCCCCGGGGGACTCGGGGGGTACTTCGCGAGCAGGCGCGAGAAGTGGTAGATGTCCGACTGGCGGTGGATCCTCACGTACTCGCCGCGCTTGCGCTGCACGAGGTGCACCAGCGTCCGGACCGGCCACGACAGCGTCCCCGCGATGTCCGCGACGATCACGCGGCGTAGCCGGGTCGCCGCCTGGATCTCGCGGAGCTTCGGGAAGAACTGATCCAGCAGGACCACGGTCTCCGAGCCGGAATCCTCGAACTGCTCCCGCATCTCCCTGGACACGTAGAGGGGATTGGTACTGACCGCGATCGCGCCGAGCCTGAGCGCCCCGAAGAACGCCACCACGAACTCGGGGCAGTTCGGGAGCATGATCGCGACCCGGTCCCCCTTCCTCACGCCGAGCTGGAACAGCGCGGTCGCGAAGCGGCGGGTGCGATCCTGGAGCTGGCGGTAGGTGACGGTCGAGGAAGGCAGCTTCGCGTCCACGAAGAACTTCAGGGCGACGTGGTCGGCGTATCGCTCGGCCGCGCGGTCCAGGAGGTCGGGGAGCGTCTCGTTCGGGTATTCGATCGAATTCGGGACCCCCTCGTCCCGGAATCGGACCCACGGTGCTTCCATGCTCCGACCTCCGTGCCTAAGGCGATCGTACACGCTCGGGGATCGCGTTGGAAGGCCGGAAGCGAGCCGTCCTGGACCGTCCCGCAGCCGGCGGCATATCATCCGCTCGGAGAAGCGAGAACCCGGAGGGGGTCCCTCATGCGCCCGAGCCACCTGCTCTTCCTCACGGCCGCGGCCGGCGTGATCCTCGCGGGCTGCGGAGGCGGCAGCTCGCCGGGCGAGGGGCTCGACGCGACCGCCGAGGCCTACGTCCGGCTGGTGCTCGCGGTCGGTCGCCACGATCCGAACTACGTGGACGCTTACTACGGCCCTAAGGCGTGGAAGGAAGACGCCGATCGGGGCGACCCCGTGCCGCTTCACGAGCTGCTCTCCCGGACGCGCGATCTCCTGGCGCGTGTCCGCGCAGCCGTCCCCTCGGATCGCCGGGAGTTCCTCGAGAAACAGCTCGTCTCCATCGAGGGGTTCCTTCGCCGGCTCCTGGGCGAGCGGATGACGCTGACCGAGGAGGCCCGGCTCCTCTACGACATCGATCCGCCGGTTCGCCGCGCGGAGGAATTCGAATCGGCGCGCGCGGTGCTCGAATCGCTCCTGCCTGGGGAAGGAGACCTCGCGGCCCGCCTGAAGGCGTTCCGCGACGGTTTCACGGTTCCCGCGGATCGCCTTCCGAAGGTCGCGGAGGCCTGCCTGGCGGAGCTTCGCCGCCGCACGGCCGCCCTCGTCGCGCTTCCCGCCGGCGAGTCGTTCCGGATCGCGTTCGTCTCCCGGAAGCCGTGGGGCGCCTACAACTGGTACCAGGGGAACCTGTCGAGCCTGATCGAGGTCAACACCGACTTGCCGACCGGCGTCTCTACCCTGTTCGGCACGCTGGCCCACGAAGGCTACCCGGGCCATCACACCATGAACGCGCTCCTCGAGGAGCGGCTGGTGCGGGGGAAGGGGTGGCGCGAGTTCCAGGTGGCCCCGCTGTTCTCCCCGAACTCTCTCATCGCCGAGGGGACCGCGAACGTCGGAATCGAGATCGTCGCGACCGATACCGAGAGGCTCGAGTTCGAGAGGGACGTCCTCGCGCCCGTCGCCGGTCTTTCGGGACTCGATTTCGAACGGGCGGAGCGGGTGCGGAAGGCGATGGAGCCGGTGAAGTACGCCACGGGCGAGGCGGCTCGCAGCCTGCTCGACGAGGGCAGGAGCGAGGCGGAGGTCCTCGCGTTCCTCCGGCGCTACGCCCTCGAGGACGAGCCCCGCGCCCGGAAGGCGATCGAGTTCGCCCGAACCTACCGGGCCTACGAGTTCACGTACACGGCCGGCGAGGACCTGGTGAGAGCCTACGTCGGCACGGGCCCGGACCGCGTCAAGCGCTTCTTCGACATCCTCGAGCGGCCGGTGACCCCCTCGATGCTGCGACGCGAAAGGGGCTGAGCGGGACTCCCGCCGCTAACGCCTCCCGACCTTCCCTGGGCCCACGGGCGCCGAGCGCCCGCGCGCGTCGAGCCGGGAGACGGTCCTCTCGCCGGCGGCCGTCGTTTGCGCCAGCAGCGACAGCGCGTCGACGCCTGGGACACCGGGCCACGCCGCGCCTACGTAGGACGTGACCGCCGCGATCGCGTCCAGGGCGAACCGCTCCGAGAGGTTCAAGTTCAAGTGGAACCGGCCCCCCGGGACCGGGTCGGGATCGTCGCCGATCGCCGAGAAGCGGGCCGTTGCGACGCGGACACCGGTCGCGGTCCCCGCCGCGACGTCGTACTCCTGGGCCCCGGCTCCCGGCGATGCCAGGAGCACGAGGAGGAATGCGCAGGTCAGGAGTAGCGCCCCCCTGATGGCGCGGCATCCGGCGTTCATACCTCACCTCCCGACGCGTGGGAACGGAACGCTTCGACCTCAGGCATCTGCTCCTCGATTCGGCCCACGTAGGCACGCAGCGTCCGCTCGTTGGTCCGGACGCCGGCGTCGTCGTTCCGCGCCTGGGCGATCTTCCAGAGATAGAAGCAGTTGCGAAACACGATGGGCAGGTATTCGCGGGGCCGCGCGATCGCGTTGGAGCGCAGCGCGTATCCCTCCGCGCCGGCGTGGTCCCCCGCCAGATAGGCGAGGATCACGAAGAGACTCAGCGCCACGGCCCGCAGCCGATCGTACCCCGAGGACTCCGCCTCGCGGAGAGCGTCGTCCAGGCACCGACGGGCGGCCTCGGCATCGCCCGCTTCCGTGAGCGCCCCGCCGAGATTGATGCGTGCCCGGCACGCTTCGAACTTCAGGGCCGCCCCCTCGTAGAGGTCCAGCGCCTCGCGGTGCGCGGCCAGGGAGTCCTGCACGCGGCCGAGCGCCTGCAGAACGTTGCCCCGGATGGACCCCATGTCGGCCCAGATCTTGGGCGGGACTTCGGAGCTTCCCTTCCGCTTCTCCGCCTCCTCGAGCGCCATCATCGCAACCGTGTAACGCCCGAGCCGGTAGCAGCAGATGACGAAGAGCTGGAGCGCCATCAGCCGTTGGGCGTCCGACAGGGACGGATGGCTCAGGATCTCCTCCGCCTCCGACTTGGCGAACTCGAACCGGCCGAGGTGCACGAGGCAGTCCACGTAGAAGAGTCGAAGGTCCAGGGTCTCCGCGGGCCTGGGATCCCCCCCGGCGTCGTCGCGGCGCAGATCGAGCGCGCGCGAGAACAGCGCCAGGGCCTCGGCATATCGGCCCGAGAGGATCAGCTTCTTCCCGTCGTCGACCGTCTCCGGCCCCGTTCTGGCGACCCCCTCGGGTGGCACCAGCTCGTTCTGCAGCGCCAGGTCGAACCGCTCCGCGATCGAGGCGATCGGCACCCCGTAGATCCGGCTCAGCGCGAACAGGCGCGTGAACGTCGGGTACGCGAGGCCGTTCTCGATCCGCGAGAGGTGCGACTTCGTGACGCGCTCCGGGAAACCCGCCGACATTTCCTCGACGGCGTCGAGCGACAAACGACGACTTTCCCGGACCCTGCGGAGGTAATCCCCGAACTTCCTGTTTCCGAGGTCCTGATCTTGTCGTTCCACCGCGCCCCCATGCTCGATGTCCGGCTCCGGGACCGTCAGCGCTCCGTCGGCTCTCTCGTGGCGCCGTCCCTTATGTGGGGCGCCACCGCCGCCCTCCCCCTACGCGCCGTCGTCGACCGGACCATCACGGTGACATGAATACACGTCGAATGGGCGTTTGCGGCAACCGACAACACCCAACAGGGTTGCCGTTGCGCAACCCAGTTTTGAAATCGAAACCCCGAATTCTTTCAGCGCCGCCTTTTGGCATGCGGGTCGACGGCTCCCAAACGCTCTCGCTGCGGGGCTTGACATTCTGTATACCATGTAGTATACAAGAGGCGAGATGCGAGAGGCAACGATCACGATCGAGTGGACCTCGGACGCTCCGGTCTACGAGCAGATCGCCCGGCAGATCCGTGCGCGCGTCGCGACCCGAGAGCTGGCGCCGGGGACTCCCCTGCCGCCGGTTCGCACGCTGGCATCGGATCTCGGCGTGAACCTCAACACGGTGGCGAGAGCCTATCGCCTCCTCGAAGAGGAAGGATTCATCAGGATCCGGAGCCGCTCCGGCGCGGAGGTCGCGCCGCCCGCGACGCGGGCCGAAGCTCCGGCACGGGACCGGCTGCGCGCGGAGCTCGCGGAGATGCTGTCGAGGATGCGACAAGCGGGGTTCTCGCCCGACGAGATCCGGCGGCTCGCCGAGCGAGAGATCGCCGCGTTGACCCGGGCGCGGGACGCCGAAGGAGGGGACAACCGATGAAGCCATGGGTCTTCCTGGCGACCATGCTGATCGAGAACCTGCTGGTCGGCGGCTTTGCGCTCCTGTACCCCCGGATCGTCCGGAAGGGTCTCCTGTTCGGGGTGTACGTGGGTGAAGCGAGGTCCGAGAGCGAGGAGGCGGAGGCGATCACCCGAGGGTGGAACCGCGGCATCGTCGCCCTGCTCGCCGTGTGCGTCCTCCTGGGCGGGATCCTCTCGTTCGCGACTCCCGATCCGTACGCCGCGGTCGTGCCGGTTCACCTCCAGATCGTCGTCTTCCTCGGGCTCTACCTCCGCGCCTACTTCCGGGCCCGGGCCCTCGCGCCGCCCGGACCGCCGCCCCCGGCGGTCGCGCCCCTCAGCGCCACCCCGGCCACGAGCGCTCTCCTGCCCGCGCTGACCCTGGCGGTCTCCGTGGCCTGCGGAGCCTTCGCCGTCGCGTACACCTGGGCGCACTACTCGGAGCTTCCCGGCACGGTCCCGACGCACTTCGGCGCCTCCGGCGAGCCGGACGCGTTCCGGCCGAAGTCGGTCTCCTCGGTGATGCTCCTCCCGGTCCTCGTGCTCGTGATCGGGACGTTCCTCGGGGGCATGAGCTGGCTCACCGCCCACGCCAAGCGGGTCCTGAGGCGGTCCGCCGAGGAGACCTCCCTCGCGGCACAGCTGCGGTTCCGCGCCGCCGTCACCCGCTTCCTGTGCGGCATCTCCCTCGTCGCGGTCGGCATGCTGACGCTCATCTCGGTGGTGTCGGTGCGGGTCGGTCTCGGACTGAGCCTCCGCCTTCCCCCGGCCGTGAACGTGCTCGGCATCCTCGTGGCGGTGTATGCGGTGGGCGGGGCCATCTACCTCGCGCTGCGCTACGGCCAGGGGGGGGCCCGCCTCGAGAAGGCGCGCGCCGACACGCCGCTCACCGACGGCCTCGCCGACAACCGGCACTGGGTTCTCGGCATGTTCTACGTGAACCGCGACGACCCGTCCTTCCTGGTCGAGCGGCGATTCGGCATCGGCTACACTCTCAACTTCGGCAACTGGAAGGCCGTGACGGTCGTGCTGGGCTTCGTCGCGCTCGTGCTCGTCCTCACGGCCGTCGCGGCCCTCGTGAGCTGAGCCCGGCGGCGCCGGCTCCAAAGGAGATCCTCCCATGAAGACGCGAAACCCGGCCGTGCTCCTGCTCGTGGCCGTGGCGGCGCTGCTCGCGGCGCCCCTCTGGGCCGCGGAACCCGCCCCCGACGGTCACTTCGAAGGGGCCATCCACGTGATGGGGACGGACCTGGAAATCAAGGTCGACTTCAAGACGGTCGAGAAGGCCCTGTCCGCGACCATCGACATCCCCGTGCAGGGGGCCCTGGGCCTCCCGCTCTCCAACGTCCGGCACGACCCACCGAAGATCCACTTCGAGCTGGCCGCCAGCCCCGGGATCGCGACGTTCGACGGCGAGACGAAAGGGGACGAGATCTCCGGGAAGTTCCTGCAGGCCGGCGCCGAGGGGACCTTCCATCTCAAACGGGGGGCCGCCGCGAAGGCGGAGGCCGCGAAGGAGGAGCCGCCGCCCTACCGGCAGGAGGAGGTCAAGTTCCGGAACGGCGAAGAGGCGACGCTCGCCGGCACGCTCACGCTCCCCGCGACCCCCGGACCGCATCCTTCGGTCGTGCTCATCACCGGCAGCGGTCCGCAGAATCGCGACGAGGAGCTCTTCGGCTTCAAGCCGTTCCGCGTCCTGGCCGACCACCTGACGCGCAGCGGGATCGCGGTCCTCCGGTACGACGATCGCGGAGTCGGGGAATCCACCGGAAGCCCCGCCCAGGCCACGACCGAGGACTTCGCCGGGGACGTCGCGGCCGCGGTGGCGTTTCTCAGGACCCGGCCCGACATCGACCCGAATCGCGTCGGGCTCCTGGGGCACAGCGAGGGCGGGATCGTGGCCCCGATGGTCGCGACGCGAACCCCCGGGATCGCGTTCATCGTGCTGATGTCCGGCATGGGGTTGACCGGCGAGAGAATCCTCCTCGACCAGGCGGAGCTGATCGGGCGAGCGGAGGGGTCTTCCGAGGAGGCCATCCGGAAGGAGGCCGAGATCCAGAAGCATATCTTCGCGGCGGTCCGCTCGGGCCAGGGCTGGGACGAGGTGCGAGCCGAGACGAAGAAGGAGGCGCTGGCCCGGATCGCGAAGAAACCCGAGGAGCAGAGGAAGTCCGTCCCCGATCCCGACACGTACGCCGACCGGATGATCGAGGGGCAGCTGGCGATGGCTCGGAGCCCCTGGTTCAAGTTCTTTCTCGATTACGACCCGGCGAAGACCCTCGAGAAGGTGAAGTGCCCCGTGCTCGCGCTGTTCGGCGAGAAGGACCTCCAGGTCCCCGCCGAGTCGAACCGAACCGCGATGGCCGCGGCGCTGGCGCGGGGAGGCAACCCGGATGTCACCGTGAAGGTCTTCCCCGGCGCCAACCACCTGTACCAGGCGGCCCGGACCGGAGGGGTGTCCGAGTACGCGGTCCTCGGTAAGGAATTCGTCCCGGGGTTCCTCGACACGATCTCGGGGTGGATCCGCGAGAGGACGAGCCCGACCGCATCGGCCGCCACGACCGGCGCGCAGGCTCCTCCCGCGGCGCAGGCCGCGGCGGCGCGTCCCGCATCCGGCTCCGTCGAAGCCCGCGCCGAAGCGTTCCTCGGGACGCTCGACCGGCGAGCTTTCGTGGAGGCCGCGACGGAGTTCGGCCCCGAGCTGGCGTCCCGGATCACGGTGGCCGACCTGGGCGCGGCCTGGGACAAGCAGATCGCGCAGGTCGGCGCCTTCAGAAAGGTGATCGAGCGCCGGACCGCGGCCGAGGACGACGTCACCCGTGTGGACCTGACGTGCGCGTTCGAGCGGGGGCGCCGCGTCGTGCACCTGGTCTACGACGCGGCCGGCAAGATCGCCGCCCTGAGATTCCTGCCTCCGAAGGAATAACCGCCGCGCTCAGTGCCTGAAATGAACCCCGATCGACGCGGTGTAGCGCGGCTCGATCTGGTAGCCGTTCACCCGCTGCAGGATCGGGGCCTGGAGGAAGCCGTACAACGCGAAGTCCTTCACGAGCTGGATCGTCAGCCCCGGGCTGAGATAGACCAGCGTGGCGCCGCTGTTGTCCACGTCGGCGTTGTCGCCCGCCTCCCGCTTCTCGGCCCGGACGTTGATCTGGAGGTGCGGGGTGACCCGCTTCCCGGCGGTGTAGCGCGCCCCGACGTTCACGTTCAGCCCGGTGCCGGGGCGAAACGCCTCCCTGGAACGGAGGGGCTGCTGCAGCAGAGCCTGGACGAAGTATCCCCAATCTCGGTAGAGCTCGCCGAAGTGGTAGGCCCCGACGAGCAGATCGGTGGTCCCGGTGCCCGGTTGAAGACCCCGGTCGAGCAACTCGCCCGCTTGCGGGCCGGCTCGGAAGGTCTCGTGAATCGATCCGGTGGCGAGCTTGAGGCCGAAGAGAACGCCGGTCTGCCGGCCCTCGGAGAAGCCCTGGTACCGTCCCATCGCGCGAAGGTCGCCCACGCTGCGGCTGTGGGACATCGACTCGGCCACGTCGCCGGGCGCGATCGTGGTGTGATATCGGTCGTAGTACGGGAGCTGGAGATCGACCCCCCAGTTCGAGGAGCGGCTGTACTCCAGGTTCAGCATGGTGTTCCGGTTGATCGTCTTCCGTTGGATCTCCCGATCGCTGGGCAGCACGATGGGGCCCCTGTCCACGGTTTCGGTGCCGTTCCTCAGCTGATCCTGGTCGAAGTCGTCGTAGCGGAAGTCGATCTGGAAGCCGGGCCGAACGGTGTAGCCCTGGCTCACCCAGTCCGAGTTCAACGAGCAGCCGCAGCTCGAGCAGGCGAGGCTCGGGTTCGTCGCGCTCCCGGCGAGACACCACAACCATGCCGCCGTGGTGAGCGATTTCCCGATGCGCACGATCCGTCTCCCGTCGGCTTCGCGGTTCGAGTGAGTTCCAGGATACCCGCCGATGGCCGGTCGGTCCACACGCCGTTCCTTCTCCGACGCGGCTCCGGCGGCTCGCGAGCCGTCGTGACGCACCGAAGAAGCGAGCGAGGGGCACGGTGTTCCTCGCTGCGATCCGTGCCTACCTGCCGTGCGCACTCGCTTTCTTGGCCATCTCGGTGGCGACGGGCCTTGCGGCGCCGAGGTCGTGGGGGACCTCGACCGTAGCGCGTCCCGCTCCCACGTTCCCGGAGGCGTCGCGCGCCCGGTACTCGATGGTGTAGGTGCGTCCGGGCCCATTCCCGTCCCGCTCCGCACGGAGGAGGACGTCGAGGTCGGCCGTGCCGATCGTCGCATCCTGGATGTCGCCGGTCGTGTGACCGTCCCCGTCTCCGGGAGCCTCGTCCGGCTCGCTCGAGGTCACGGACGCCAGGACGAACGAGGGAGAGGGGTCGCAGGCATCCGTGGCGACCACCGTGGCGTGCACGGCGACCATGTCGTGGCTCGGTGGCCACAGGACGCTCGGACTCGCGACCGCCGTGAGGATCGGAGCGATCGTGTCGCGCACGGTGACCGTCGTCCGGCAGCTCGCCCGATTCCCCGAGGCATCGCTCGCGGTGAAGGTCACGACGGTGGTCCCGAGGGGATAGGAGCCCGAGGCGTCCGCCCCGTTGGGCGTGAAGGTGTTGCTGATGACGAGGCCGCCCGGCTGGCACACGTCGGTCGCCGTCGCGTGCGGCAGGTCGACCTCCGACCGGCCGTCGGCCTGGCACTCGACCGTCTCCGGGGTCGGGCAGACGATCGTCGGCGGGATCGCGTCGCAGGCGTGCATCGTGCAGGTGCCCTGGGGCTCGTCGTTCGAGTCGACGTGCGCGAGACCTGCGCCGCCTTGCGTGCCGCCGAATCTCCTGATGAGCAGCGTCTCGGAAGGTCCCGCGGAGGTCTGGCCGACCGCGACCGAGAAGCTGTCGTCCCAGGCTCCCTGCGCGGCGGTCAGGTGGAGGCTGAAGGGGATGACCGTGCCGCAGGGGACACCGGTGCCCACGCTGAAGCGGAAATGCGGGGGCGAGCTCTCCACCGTTTCGTTGACGGGGACGTCGGCGAAGGACGCCGTCCCCCGGGTGATCGTGATGCCCGGCGCGTTGGTGCTCAGCGTTCCCTGCACGGACGTTGCCGATATCGAGCCCAGATTGCCCACGGTCAAAGGCAGCGTTGCGTCCTCGCCCGCGTCGAGGATCCCGTCACCGCTGTAAGCGCCGCCGCCCGAGCACGCGTCCGTCACCGTGGAGGAGTAGTAGACGAGCCCCATCACGGTCATCGGACAGTCGGCGATCGTCCTGGTATCGGCGGTGACCGTGACGCCGGTCAGGATCGTCGTCCTGTAGCCTGGGGCGTCGCAGACCACCGTGTAGGTCCCCGGCTCGAGGACCCTGTGGAAGTCTCCGGCCAGAGGATCGGTGAAGACCGCCTGGTAATCGTGGGGAACAGGGATTTCGGCGGAAGCCGTGGCGGTCACCGTCACGGTACCGTCCAGCGGCGCGCCGGTGCTCTGGTCGGTCATCACGCCGTGGATCCCCTGGAAGGCCTTCAGCATGTAGTTCAGCACCGCCTGCCGGTGCTCCGCGCAGTAGGTCGGGATCTCGGCGGCGGGAGGCGTCTTCGTGGAGTTCAGCTCGACGGTGGCGTCGAGATCGGTCCACGCGCCGTAGGCCCAGTCGTTCGTATCGCCGCGGGTGCCAAACCAGTCGTACCCCTCGGTGTACCAGAATCCCGGCATCGTGCAGCCGTCCTTGTAGGCCTGGGCCAAGCCGTGAGGCGCGAGCGTCGGGCAGTTCGGGACGGTCTGGCTCCCGCACCCGGTCCCTCCCGTCCTCGAGGACCAGAAGATCGGCTCGTCGGTGGGCGCGGCGGCGGTGTAGTTCCAAACCGAGTTGAAGACCGTTTCGCCTTCGTGGAACGAGATGGACAGCGCGAAGCGCTTCTTGGCATGGTCCGCGGTGGCCGCTTCGGTGAGGTCCCGGATGGCCGCGGTCTCCGCCTCCGACCACGCCGGCGGAGCGTCCGAGCCCTCGGGGCCCCAGAAGTTCCGGTTGCAATCGACGTTCCGGCTGTTGTAGCGGGTGTTGTTGGCATTCCCGTGCGGATTCCCGATCGGGATGAACCACATCTCGGTACCGTCCACGAGCCTCTCCGCGGTCGTGTCCTGCGGCACCGCCGTGTATCCCGCGAGGATCGTGTCGAGCACGTCGCACGCGCATCCTCGGTGATTTTCGGGACCGCCTGCCTGCCTAGGGGATCCTGGTCGAGTGCGAGCACTTCGTCGTTGGTCAGCAGATTCAGCGTGAAGTCGTCCAATCGTTCGAGGTCGCAGCCGATGAGCAGCGGGGCGGAGAGCAGGCACCAGAGGCTGATGTGGGTGTACTGCTCATCGGGTGTCAGACGCGTCGGATGG